>JAJFHF010000021.1 GCA_021775775.1 Hyphomicrobiaceae bacterium | reverse complement strand
GGCGATCAAAGAAAAATTGGAACAACCTGCTATGTTGTTCATTACCGATCCTACCTAGAACGCCCACCAACAACCTGGTGCACGCGGGCTGATCTACAGATTCGCCCTGCGAACGCAGTTCCTAAATGTTGGTCGATAATGTTATCTGCCCTTGCTCTACATTCACTCGGTAGAAAGTGATGAACTCGGCGGTGGGCAGGACGTTGAGTGGTATTTTGAGTTGGCGCCTCATGACTTCAATGTCACCGAGCCAACGCGCTAGATGAGCGGCCGCAGTATAGGTGAAATAGGGTTCCGGCTGGACGAGTTCCACGTTGAGATCGGTGAGCATCAACTCGTTGCTCTCCGCTAACACCACCGGCGCGCCTGAAACCCGGAAACGCCCGAGTCGTGTGCTGCCTGAATGAATATCCAAGGATAGAACCACGCGTCCATCCTCGTGGCAGGTAACATGCGGTTTGTCGACTTGGTACGGTTGTTGTGAAATGGTGATTTGGCCCATTTGGCTCACGATAAGTGCAGTCAACTGGTAGTCGTTCAAAGTCAAATCGAGGCTGTGAACGGTTTGAGGGAAGGCAAGAAAAACAATGTAGACAAGAAATCGATTCATTACGTCATCCGATTGAGTCAAGTGTAGGCATTAGCTGGCGCGGCTAGCGTACACTAAATTGCCCTGTGCTCAGCCAACAGAATGCATGCTTGCCCCCGCCCGCAAGCCACGCTATGTGATATAAACTTGACATCGATCCTCTGTTAGATAAACATGACTTCATGTTAAGTTTATATTACATGGAGGACTGCCATGATAATCAGCGAAATACTGACGCTGGTGGGTGTTGCCCTGTGGGTGGCCGTGCTGCTTGCGTGGGCATGGAGCATCTACCGAAAGCGAGGAAACGGTGTCTTCTTTACCGAGCATGCACTGGTGATAGGGAGCCTGCTCTTGCTCGCCATTGCACCTTGTGTGTTGCTGGTGATTCATTTTGCGGGCGGCGTGCCTTCGATAGGGCACATTGCCATTCACCTGCTGGGCGGGGTGCTCCTGCTGGCCGCGGCTTTCCAGTCCCGGCGCAGGCGGCTTGATCCAGAACTCGACGGCTCCGCGCAAACCTACAGCGAGAAAAGCGCGGTGGTAGTCGTGCTGGGGCAAGTTCTGGTTTTTGTAACCTACTTTTATTTGAACTGGTCGGCGACCATCGAGGAATTGATCCCGGCTTTTATTGGTGCACTGGTGCTGTTGGTCATCATCATGGTGATCGGCCACATCGTGATTGCACTGTTCCACTATCCCATTGACGAAATCGACGAGCCCATTGACGAAAGGGCCAGGCAGATCGAGGCCCTGGGTACTCGCAATGGCAACCTGGTCATTATGGCTGGTTTTTGGACGCTGCCTTTTCTTGCGCTCAGTCCCGTACCCGCACCCCTCGTCGTTAACTGCTGGCTTGCGTTCCTGGTGCTTTCCGCCGTGGTGAAATACGGCTCGGTTATTGTCTACTCACGACTGGGTGTTAGTTAATGGTCAAGCGCAAGAGTCGGGTGTTAAACCGGGTGAGGGACTACCGTTTTGCAAAAGGTGAAATGACCCAGCAGGAACTGGCGGCCATGATTGGGGTGGCAAGGCAGACCATCATAGCTATTGAGCAGGGTAAGTTTTGCCCAGCCCTGGAGACAGCGCTACGACTCGCCCAGGTATTTGAAGTACCGGTGGATGATCTCTTTATGTTGCCTGACGAGGAGGCGCAGTAAAGTTACGCGACCAAAATCGGTTGACCGAGTACGACCGGCGGACTAACCGTTCACCTAACCTTTTCCATCCAGTCGTCGAATCGCCGCATCGATCACGTAACCCAGTTCTTCACCGCGTAGATTGTCATGGGCGGTCATCAGGATATTCGGGAACTCCGACGGATTTGTGTTGTTGGAGAATGCAGCGAAAAACGGGCGTTGATCCTTTGCCGAGGCGGCGCGATAGAGCTCAATGCCGAGATCGACGTAACCGGCCGCAAAGGCAGCCTTAGCAGCGTTTTGCGCGTAACTACCACCAGCTCGATTCTGGCTTCCAGCGCGGTCCAACGCGTCACCGAGTTTGAACATCTCGCGGATCGCCTGCTCAGCTCCTCCACGGTCGCTGGCAGCGATGGCGGCATCAGCCTGCAGCTCGCTCATACGCAAAGCATATCCCTGGTTGGCCAGAAGGTTGTACTTCTCAGCAATGTTCTGGCCAGCCCCGACATCTCCACTTCTCGCCGCATTTTCGACCAGATTCCATGCCAACGTTGCCTTGTGAGACGCGTTGCCAGGGAAGGCATTCAGTACTTCTTCAGCTTTCTGCACGAAGCCATGGCTGCCGAGTTCGTTAATAATCATCTGATAGGTGTTGGGTTCGGCACTATTGAACTCAGAAGCCAGTGTCAACGCCTTCTCTGCCTCACCTTTACGCGCCACCTCCCTGAGAATCGATTGCCTGTAGTTCCAACGCACCCGTTTCTGCAGAGCTGCCGCTTGATCGGTATTTCTCTGCCCCAAAGCGACGAGCAGTTGAAACTCGGCCAAGGAACTCTGAGCTTCCGGATTGTAGGTTCCAGCAAGGGACAATGCCTGTCGCGTTTGTTCTCCTGTCTGCAGGAGTTCCGTCGCTTTCGCCGGGTTGGCTAGTTTCTGCTGCACGAGGGACAGCACACCGTAAGTCGTATCGAGACCGATCGATCCTGCCCATTCGGCGCTCGGCTGGATCGTCTTCGCGAGCTTGTCCACCTCGGCTTCGACCTGATCGGCGATGGCAGCGATCGACTTGGCTTCTGCTGAGGCGACGGGCTCAAAAAATGTGGCCAGATCATGGTTGGCCGGCCTGTCGGGTTGAACACCAGGGCCGAAAGAAATAATACCGAGGCGCCGACCGAGGTCACCGGCGGCCCCCTGCAACGCAAGCAGCGGAATGCTTGCCACGGATTCCTGCGCAACGATACTCATGCCGGCCTGAGGATGACCGCTGGCGATCAGAGTGGACGCCAGTTCTCGACGCATGTTGAGGTCAGCGCTGTATCCGAGTTCTTCAGTCACGTGCTTGTACTTGGCGAGTGCTTTGTCGGCAGCGCCAACCGCCGCATACTTGATCGCCAGGGACAGATCGATCCCTGCAACGTTATTTGCAGCAAGCCCTGCCTGGGGAATGCTCGTTTCGACCACCGCGAGGACCTCAGACCAAGCTGGCTTCAGCTGCGGAGTATTGAGGATGCTCATTAGTTCGCTGATGCGATCGACGCCCTGAGCAGGTTCGGCCACCATGTAGGCTGCGATGGCTGACCGAACTTCATCCGGTTTTCCGCACTGACCTGCGTGCAGAGCGACTTGCACGAGACTGTCCGCATAAACCGGTCGGTTGATTTTTTGCCCCGCGAGTGCAGCATCCGCCGCCGCGA
>JAJFHF010000003.1 GCA_021775775.1 Hyphomicrobiaceae bacterium | reverse complement strand
ACCAATGTATCCATCTCAGTGCCCATAAAACAATGGAAGGCATCTTCTGGGGTGCACACTATCGGCTCGCCGCGAACATTAAAGCTGGTGTTTACAACGATGGGGCAGCCTGATTGTTGTTTAAAGGCAGAGATGAGCGCGTGATAGCGAGGGTTGGTCTCGGGGTGCACGGTTTGGATGCGGGCTGAATAATCAACATGGGTAATAGCGGGGATGGTTGAGCGAGGAATGTTTAGTTTTTCAATGCCAAACAGGCCTTGGTCTTCTTTTGAGGTGTCAAGCTGGTGCTCTTCTTTAACGGGGGCGACGACCAACATATAGGGGCTGTCGTCGTTATGTTCAAAATAATCACCGACATCATCACTTAAAATGGAAGGGGCAAAGGGGCGGAAGCTTTCTCTGTATTTGATTTTTAAATTGAGTGTCTTTTGCATTTTAGGGTTGCGTGGATCACCTAAGATGGAGCGCCCGCCTAGAGCGCGCGGGCCAAATTCCATACGGCCTTGGAACCAACCAACAGCATGGCCGTCGTCTAGACATTTGGCGGTTTCTTGCATCAAAGGTGCTTCTTCAAAAACTTCAAACTTGGCGCCAGCTTTGGTCAAACGTTGCTCGATATCACTTTGTTCATAGTCTGGGCCCAGATAACTGCCCTTCATATCATCCATGTTTTCACTAATGGTGCGTGGTTGGCCCTTTTCAATATAATAGGCGGCAAGGGCTGCGCCTAACGCGCCACCGGCATCCCCGGCGGCTGGTTGTATCCAGATGTTTTCAAAACTTCCATCACGAATGACCTTGCCATTGGCGACACAATTGAGGGCGACACCGTCCGCTAAGCAAAGGTTTGGTATGCTATATGTACTGGCCAGGTTGGCTGCCATTTTTAGCATGACCTCTTCGGTCACCGCTTGAACGGAGGCGGCGAGGTCCATTTCTCGTTGGGTGATTTGATCTTCAGAGGTTCTGGGAGGGGCGCCAAACAGAACATCAAATTTAGTCGACGTCATGGTTAAACCTGTGGCGTAATTAAAATAACTTTGATCGAGCCAGTAGCTGCCATCTTCTTTGATATCAATGAGATTGTCTTTGATCAATTGCGCATATTTAGGCTCACCATAAGGGGCTAGACCCATGATTTTATATTCGCCTGAATTGACCTTAAAGCCTGTGTAATATGTCATGGCTGAATAAAGGAGACCTAAGGAGTGGGGGAATTGAATTTCCTTAACCGTGGTGAGCGTATTTCCGCGTCCAATGGCAACAGAGGTTGTGGCCCATTCGCCAACGCCGTCCATGGTGAGTACAACGGCTTCTTCAAAGGGTGAGGGGAAAAAGGCGGACGCGGCATGGCTTTGATGGTGTTCTGCAAAGAGGAGGCGCTGTTCTATTTCACCTGAATTTTCAAACTCTTGAAATAATTTTATGAGTTGATCTTTTTGAAAGAGTTTGTCTTTGACCCAAATGGGCATGGCCATTTTAAAACTTGTGAAGCCTCGTGGCGCCATTGCTAGGTAGGTTTCTAGCAAGCGCTCAAATTTTAAAAATGGCTTTTCAAAAAAGACAATATGGTCAACATCAGCTAACGAGACTTTGGCTTCTTGCAAACAATAGTTGATCGATTCCGTTGGGAATCCTGGATCATGTTTTTTGCGGGTGAAACGCTCTTCTTGGGCCGCGGCAATAATTTTGCCGTCCTCAATGAGGGCAGCGGCGCTGTCGTGATAAAAAGCTGAAATACCTAAAATGCGCATAGCAAAGCTCGCTTTGGTTGTCTTGTATCTGATTAAGGTCGAACCAACACCGGCGTAAAAGGTGCTGGTTCGAAGATCGGTTTGTTTAAAATATTGTGTAGATAAAAGGCGCTATGGCTGAGCCTTGGGCCAAAACCAAAAGGGCACCAAATGCAGCAAGGATGAGCATAATGGGCATGAGCCACCATTTTTTTCGGGCGCTCATATAGGCCATCATTTCTTTGAGGAAACTTTTCATGGGATGTCTCTTTTCTAAAGGATTAAAATTGGTTTTTCATGGAGCGGGTTGAAGCCTCTGGGTCTTTTTCAATCCAGTAGCTCTTCGCGCTTAAGTCTTTTTTTGATCGCAAAGGATCAGCTTTTAATTGCATGACGAGGCCAAAGGGAACGATGGCGATGGCGTACATGAGAAACATGATGATCGGGTTCATAATTTTGAACAATAATATGGAAAATTTGAACCAGAGGATGTTCAAAGGGCGCAAAAGTGGGCTTGCAAATTGAGCTAGCCCCGCGAAAATTGCCGCAATCGTTAAGGCAATGATGCCACCTGTGGTGAGGCTATAATCATTGGAATAAAACAAGTATAAGGCCACAAGGGTTGCCACACCGGCAAATACAAAGCCAGTGGAGCGCTCTGTTGGCATATCAGGGTGTTCGCTTTCATAAGATTCGTGAAAGTTTTTTGCCATGGTGGGTCTCCGGTTTATTATTTTAACTTATTGTTGTCTGGTTAAAAATTGCTCGTGAATTTTTTTTGCGATGGCTTGGCCAGCGATTTTGTTGCCAAGTTTATTCCAATGCCAATCCCAGGGGAATTCAAAACGTTGTTTATTGATTTTATAGTGCTCACTCATCGCGTCCTTTAAATCAAGAAATGGAATGTTGTGTTTTTCTGCTTCTTGCTTGGCAATCTGATTTAATGCATTTGCCTCATAATTTTTAGCGTCATCACCTTGGTAGATGGCTTCACGTACAGGGTCCATCACAAGCAGGAGTTTGAAGTTGTGCGTTTGGCTCAAGTCTTTTAGTTTTTTAAAATTATAGCTTGTCACGGTGCGAATTTTATCCAATTCAGTGATGTTGCGCACATCAATAGCCGATTGCACAAAGCCGTGCTTGGGGGCTTGTTGTTTGGTCTTGTCTTCATCGTCTTTTGTGTTGATGATCCGGCGAATGATGACAGAGAGGCCTGTTTGATAATAGAGATAGCGAAAGGTTCGGCTTTTTTTCAATGTATCTATGAGGCCGGGTTGATAAGGCGCGGGGGCGACTTCTTCTATGGTGTTTTCGCCTAGTTTTAATTTCATAAAGCTTGAAGAATAGCGGCCATAGAGAAAGCGGTAGCTTTCATCAAAATCATTATGGATGAGTTGAACCACCATGATATTGGGTTTGTATTGCATCGCTTCATTACGGGCCATGTAGAGATATTGACTTAAAGGGGCGCCATCAATGCCAAAACGATATATTTGGCTGTTTTGACCTTTGGCATTTAGGTCTTGTTCGATGACTTCAGCAAACCCTTCTTGCACATTGACGGCAGACGCTTGAACGTAGCTATCGCCGACAACCGCGATGCGTAGGGTGTGTTTGGGTTTTTCTTTGATATATTTATCGTGCGATGAGTTCCAGCCATTGGCATTGATGGAGACGGTGTGTGAGCTTCCATCACGCTCATACAATGTAGCTTGGCTGTCTGGTACATATCGAATGATATTGTTTATGGATGTGTTGGGGATGGCATCAGATGTTTTTAAAATGTATTTGAAAATGATAAACTCAAACACTAAAAAACAGACCAAAAGAGATCCGGCCATTAAAGCAATATTTGCTAAAATAGATTTGAGTTTCATTTTGATCCATATCCTTAACTAAGAGTGAGATAAATTGACTTGTTTTAGCTCACTTTATTGCGTTTTTAAGTAAACCTGTTTTTAAGTAAAATTATTGCAAATCAAAGGCCAGTTCTTGGATTGGCCCTTCGTTTTGCACCTTACTTGAACTTTATATTTATTGTTTTATGAATACAGATCGGTGAATTTGAATAAAATTGTATTGATTTTGGTCGGGAGCTGATAAATTTTGATTTGCTGCATCTTTGGGGCCTATAAAATTTCAGTTTACGGGTTGGGCACATTGGTTTAACACTCTTACTCTTTATTTTTCATTACATTGAGGTTTAAAATTCCATGAGCACACCGCAATATGTGTTTACCTGTTACAAGCTATCTAAGGCCTATTCTGGCGGCAAAACGCTATTTGAAGACATTACGCTTTCTTTTTTACCTGGTGTGAAAATTGGCGTTGTTGGTGTGAATGGGGCTGGTAAATCCACCTTGCTAAAAATTATGGCAGGGGTTGATAAGGAGTTTACGGGCGAGGCTAAGGCAGCAGATGGTTTCCGGGTTGGTTATTTGGCGCAAGAACCACAGCTGGATGAGACCAAAGATGTGCTTGGCAATGTGATGGAAGGGGTGGCCGCCAAAAAGGCCATCCTTGATCGTTATAATGAATTGGCGGTTGATTACTCTGAAGAGACGGCCGATGAGATGGGGCGCTTGCAGGACGAAATTGATGCGCAAAATCTATGGGATTTGGATAGCCAGGTTCAACAAGCTATGGGCGCTTTGCATTGTCCTGAGCCAGACGCCGCGGTGAACACATTGTCTGGTGGGGAAAAGCGCCGGGTGGCACTTTGTCAATTGTTGCTCTCAAAGCCTGACATGTTGTTGCTTGATGAACCAACCAACCATTTGGA
>JAJFHF010000200.1 GCA_021775775.1 Hyphomicrobiaceae bacterium | reverse complement strand
AATAGAGCTCTTATATATGGGCAAATCATATGTGCTTCCCTCTACGGTGAGCTTGCCATCAGCGCTATTTTCAGCCCTGTTACTCTCATCGACAGGTGATTGAATTGACGTCATCAAAATCCCCTTTAATTATTCTGCGCAACGGTCATTTAAAAACCATTATAATACGAGTCGTTACCTAACCGAAAGTAACTGTGATAGTCACTTAGCCCATCAAAAAAATTCTATAAAATCAAAATAAAGAGTTTTATCTTCCATCTGAAACAATAAAGATTACGTTAGAAAGTAATCATGTTGCATAAAAAAGAATTAAGAATTCTCCTAGATAACAACGTAAAAATAAAAAAATAATATCATTAGTTGAAAGAGATAAACTTACTTCATATAAGAAAAACAAAACTCAAAGTTTCAAAAAACTCTCAATACGTTTGAGTGATTCCTGTTTGCCAAGACTATATAGCACATCATATATCCCAGGTGAAACTGTACTTCCGGTGAGTACTGATCTTAAAACCGGAGCAATTTTTCCAAATTTGAGCCCTTGATCACTAGCAAACCCTTTTAAAAGCGATTCAAGAGCCTCTTTATCCCATTCCGAGCAAATTTGAAGTTGTTTGTGAAGATCAAGCAACAAAGGCTTTGCCGTTTCAGCAGATAGATTTTTCTGTGCCTTTTCATCAATTTCAAGGGGAACGGACACAAACAAGTAACGTGCGGAATTCAGTAATTCAATCAAGGTCTTTGATCGTTCTCTCAAAAAAGGCAAAGCAGCACCAAGTTTGTCATAGTCAATCAAAGACTGATCAAAATCCAATTTAGGGGCAACACCATCATTGTTATCTTTTCCAAAATCATCCAAACCAACCATAGCGGAAATGGCGCCAAGCAGGTCATTCGTTTCAAGGGTGCGAATATAGTGGCCATTAATATGGTTCAATTTATCAAAATCAAACCGAGCAGGGGCTTTGTTAACACCATCAAGGTCAAACCATTCAATCAATTTATCCGTCGGAATAATTTCATCATCGCCATGTGACCAACCAAGGCGGGCTAAATAATTTCGCATGGCTGGCGCCAAATACCCCATAGCCTGATATTGCTCAGCGCCAAGCGCGCCATGTCGTTTGGAAAGTTTGGCCCCATCAGCCCCGTGAATAAGCGGGATATGCGCAAATTGCGGCAAGGTCCAAGCAAGGGCATTATAAATTTGAATTTGTCGTGCACAATTGGTCAGATGATCATCCCCGCGGATCACATGCGTAATCCCCATATCATGATCATCAACAACAACCGCCAGCATATAAGTTGGACTGCCATCGGCGCGCATCAAAACAAAATCATCCAATTGATCATTGGCGATTATAACATCTTTTTGCACCAGATCGCTTATAAGCGTTTCTCCCTCAAGCGGCGCCTTAAAACGAATGACGCTCCCCTCTTGGTCAGCACCTATTGGCTCATCTCGGCCTGGATAGCGGGCAGCAACACCAGCAGCCCGAGCCTCCTGGCGAATGGTTTCAATTTCCTCATCACTGGCAAAAGAGCGATACGCATGCCCCGCTGACAAAAGTTGATTGGCAATCTCACTATGACGCACTTGTTGTTTTGATTGAAAAACAGGGGCTTCGTCAGGCGTTAATTCAAGCCAGTTAAGCCCTTGCTCTATGGCATCCACTGCCTTTGTGGTTGAGCGCGCTTGATCCGTATCTTCAATGCGCAGCAAAAACTTACCCTGATTTGCCCGTGCAAACGCCCAGTTAAAAAGAGCCGTACGGGCCCCACCAATATGCAGATAGCCCGTAGGACTTGGAGCAAAACGTGTGATAACGGTCTGAGGCATAGGCATTCCTAAAAGTCTTATAAATGAGTACGGGGAAAGAAAAGTATAAAAACTTATCTATCAAGTGAGGGTAATATAAATCAAAGCCATTAGTTAGCATATGATAATCAAAAACGGTAGTCTCATTCAAGGGATGTAAAAAAGAAAATCAAACCTCGAACCTTAGCTAAGAGTGGATTATACTTTAGATAACAATGATTAAAGTAAAACAATTTTCAATAAGTACGGGAAAGTGATGCCATGCCCATAACGATTAAGATGGCTAACTTTATAAAACAGTTTTTGAAAAAAACAGCATCCCTCATTCCATCCAACCAAGCATTGATAAACCCACAAACGACCACGAGCAAATTTACACCAGGCCGCTTGCTCGTTGGCGCCCTGCCTTGGAGCGTTGTGTTGTTGTCCATTGGGATTGGGTTGTATTTCACCCTATCCATAGAAGGGTCAAGTGGCATTGTCGCAGTAAGTTTAGCCCTCGCTGCAATCACGTGGCTATATTCTCAAAACACGCCAAAATTTCATAGCTTAGTCGCCATCTTGCTAGTTATCATCATTGGTTACGCCGTTGCATTTTACCGCACCCATGCTGTCAAAACCGCATTGCTGCCAACTGAACCAAGATCATATGAACTATCGATGATGGTCAAGAGTGCCAGCCCCACACAAAGCAACCGTATCCATTATAGTGGCCCCTTACTTTCACTATCACGCATCGCGCCGCAAAAAATGCCAAAACAAATCCGCCTACGCGCACCAGACCAAGGCCCGCTTTTTGTTTATGGAGATGTTATCTGTGGCAAAGCTGTTATGGCGCGCCCAAGAGGCCCCTTAAGGCCGGGTGGTTATGACTTTGGCTGGTCTTTATGGTTTAAGCAAATCGGCGGTACAGGCTTTACCATCTCCCAATTGAAGCTTTGTAATACCTCCATAAAGTACGAACAATCAAAACTAGATCATTTCATTGCCACCCTTCGCTCATTCATTAGTCAGCGCCTTGACCAAGGTTTAACAGGCCGGGAGCGCGCCCTCGCTGGTGCTTTAATATTAGGCGATCGGGGCCGCATAGAAAAACAAGACATCGAGGCATTAAGAAAAGCAGGTCTTGGTCATTTGCTTGCTATATCAGGTTTGCATATGGCCGCCTTTGCGGGCACTTTGTTTTTTCTCATTCGCGCAGGGCTGGCACTGTTTCCCTCGCTGGCGCAGGCTCAACCTATAAAAAAATGGGCGGCCCTTGCAGCACTAATTGGTGCAAGCGTTTATTTTTTAATCTCAGGACAATCGATCCCAACCCAGCGGGCTGTTTTAATGATCTCAATGATCATGCTGGCCATTCTCGTTGAGCGCCCAGCTATCACTCTACGCAATGTGGTGTTAGCAGCGATTTTAATTTTGCTGTTCCGTCCTGAGAGTTTGCTCAGCCCAGGGTTTCAGATGTCATTTGCTGCGGTCACAGCACTGATCGTAGCTTACGAAATTCATTTAAAAAAAGCGCCATTTACGAAAATACAGGAAAATGTCCCTCAACTAGTTTGGTTCAAGCCGTTTTACTATATGCTTGGCATTTGGTTCACAAGCTTGATAGCAACCCTGGCAACGGCCCCTTATTCCATTTATCATTTTCATCAAATTTCTTATATGGGCCCCTTGGGCAATATGTTAGCCATTCCCCTATTTACGGTGCTGCTCATGCCTTTGGCAGTTTTAAGTTTGTGCCTCATGCCATTTGGATTAGAAGGGCCAATTTTAGCGGCACTCGCGATTGTCATCGATATGCTATTGGCAACCGCGCATTGGACAGCAAGTTTTGATCCCGCCATCATTCAAATTGGGCAGATAAACCCACGAGCAGTCATTCTCATCACCCTAGGCGCAATTTTGGCAATATTTGCCCCTGGAAGAAATAAATTGTTAGCACTGCCTCTTGTTATAATTGCAGTCATTACCGCCAAGCCAAACCAACGACCCGACATCTATATAGATGACAAAGGTGATGTAATGGCAGTGCGCGGCGCCGATCAAAAACTCTATGCCCCAGATGGTCGCAAAGGCGCTTTTGTTTTGAGCAATTGGCTAAAGGCTGATGGAGATAACCGCACGTCTGCAGATGTTAGGCAAAACGCGGTGATAGCTTGTGATGAAGCCGCATGCTCAGGCCAGGTCAAAGGGCTCACTGTCACTTTGTTAAAAAACATCCAAGCCCTAGAAGAAGAATGCAACCGCGCCGATATTCTCATTTATAAAAGAACCATTTTTCGCCCCTGCAAAAACCCACAATTGAAACTAACAAAAATAGAATTGACCAAGGGGGGAGCACATGCAGTCTATATCAATAAAGGAAAGATAAGAGTGGAACGCGCCAACCAACATCGCCAAAACCGGATTTGGGCGAAGGGTGCCGAGTAAGTCTTATAAAACGAACAACTAACTTCGATCAATCCTTGGTCAATCCGTGGGCATTCTTTTTAATAGCAAGTTTCATAGACGAAGAAGGAAGCGAGCTTAGCGAGCGTACATGACGCCGCAAGGCGTCCGGCGCTTAGTGCCGCGCCTCGCAGGCTCAAGCGCAT
>JAJFHF010000199.1 GCA_021775775.1 Hyphomicrobiaceae bacterium | reverse complement strand
CGCCCTACTTTATACATAAGGGCATCGGGAGATAAGGGGTCACCATCCGTCAGCGAGATTCGCCCACGGATGCTTTTTTGCTTTGTCTGAATGGTTACTTAACGAGAGCATAATGCCAAGTGGTAACGCTGACGGTTTTTTTAACAATCAGCTTATCTCAATTCGGAAAAAACCTCATTGAGGCTGATCTGATAGCGAAACTCGCCCACGAATGCATTTCGTGCTTTGTCTGAAAGAAATTTAAAGAGCAAAAGCTCTTAACCAAAGTTACGAAGAAGGAAGCCTGCCCCTACCGGGCAGGCGAACATGGCGAAGCCCGGCGCTTAGCGCCGCCCAACGGAGGGCTTTTTCGCTACAAGCGAAAAAAACGCCCGTGAGACAAAAAAGCTGCGCCTATCCAATAGCCCGCAGCCTACCAAAAGATAGAAGTTAGAATTATGTTCGAATCTCTCTCCGACCGCTTAAGCAGCGCTTTTGATAAAATCACCGGCAGAGGTGCGCTTAGTGAAAGTGATGTTAAAGCTGCGATGCGCGAAGTCCGCCGCGCTTTATTGGAAGCAGACGTTGCCCTAGAAGTCACCAAAGATTTTATTGATAAGGTCACGCAAAAAGCCGTTGGTGAGCAAGTTCTCAAATCTGTCAAGCCAGGCCAACAAGTTGTTAAAATCGTGCATGACGAACTCATCGCCATGCTTGGGTCCGAGGCAGAGCCCATCGATCTAAAAGCGGCAGCACCGGTCCCCATTATGATGGTTGGTCTGCAAGGGTCTGGTAAAACCACCACCACAGGCAAAATTGCCAAGCGTTTAAAAGAACGCGAAAACAAAAAAATCTTGATGGCATCATTGGATACACGCCGTCCCGCCGCTCAAGAACAATTGCGTGTTTTGGGGGAACAAATCGGAGTTGCCACCCTAGACATTATTGCAGATCAAACACCAACACAAATCGCAAGCCGTGCGCTAGATGAAGCCAAGCGTGGTGGTTTTGATGTTGTTATGCTTGATACCGCCGGGCGTCTTCACATCGATGAAGAACTGATGCAAGAAACCCAAGACATCCGCGATATTACAAACCCTCACGAGACATTGCTAGTCGCAGATAGCCTCACAGGCCAAGACGCGGTGAATGTCGCCAAAAGCTTCGATGAGCGTATTGGTGTCACCGGCATTGTGCTAACCCGAATAGATGGCGATGGCCGCGGCGGTGCCGCCTTGTCCATGCGCGCCATAACCGGCAAACCCATTAAGCTTATTGGTGTCGGCGAAAAGCTGGATGAGCTAGAAGACTTCCACCCAGATCGGATTGCCAATCGCATTCTTGATATGGGCGATGTTGTCAGCCTGGTAGAAAAAGCCGCTGAAAGCATAGACGCGCAAAAAGCCGCCAAAATTGCTCAAAAAATGAAAAAGGGCAAATTCGACCTTGACGATTTGTCGGAACAACTCAATCAAATGAAAAAATTGGGCGGCATGGGCGCAATCATGGGCATGCTCCCAGGTATGGGGAAAATGAAAAAACAACTGGGTAATGCCCAGCTAGATGATAAAATTTTTACGCATCAACAAGCCATCATTTCATCCATGACAAAAAAAGAAAGAGCCTTTCCAAAGCTCCTCAATGCCAGTCGTAAAAAACGCATTGCCGCTGGCTCTGGCACCTCGGTGCAAGAGATCAATAAGCTCATAAAAATGCACCGCCAAATGGCTGACATGATGAAGAAGATGGGTAAAAAGGGCGGCATGGGCGGACTGTTTGGCGGCGGTATGCCCGATGTCTCTGATGCAGAGTTAGAAGCCATAGCCCAATCTGGTGAAATGCCAGATATAAAAGAATTAGAAAAACAATTGCCTAAAAACATCCCCGGCCTGCCAGGCCTGGGAAACACTGGCGGCTTTGGCAACATGCCTGGCCTACCAGGATTACCTGGTAAAAAGAAATAACGATCAAACAAACAATTGAAATTTAAAATTTGCCTTGAAAGGAAAATAACATGGCACTGAAAATTAGACTATCTCGTGGTGGTTCAAAAAAACGCCCTTACTATCGCATCGTCGTAGCTGACGTTCGCATGCCGCGCGATGGTCGCTACATTGAAAAAGTTGGCACCTACAACCCATTGCTCGCTAAAGACGATGAAAACCGCGTAACCCTTAATGAAGAGCGTATCAAACATTGGATTTCTCAAGGCGCCAAACCAACAGATCGCGTCAACCGCTTTTTGGATGCTGCTGATATTATGCCTCGTAAAGCCCGGAACAATCCAAACAAAGCCAAACCAGGCAGCAAAGCCCTAGAGCGCATAGAAGAGAAAAAACAAAAAGAAGAAGATGCAAAAGCAGCCGCTGAGGAAGCTAAAAACGCACCAGCGCCTGAAGCAGAAACACCAGCTACTGAAGAAACAGCAGCTGAATAATCACCCAAAACATCGCCCCCCTCATACCCATCATTCAATATGTTGCATGGCTATGAGGGGAACGCTTTTGAAGCTCTGTTGAGTATCAATAATGACAAAGCCCAAAGACCTTATCGAGCTTGCTGCCATCGCCAATGCCCATGGCATCAAGGGCCAGGTGTTGATCAAACCCTTTGGCGCTGACCCACTAGCACTAAAGCAATATGGGCCGCTCAGCGATGCCATTGGCCAACAAACCTTCACTATAAAAAAACTACGTGCAAACAACAAAGGTATGCTTGTCGCGACCCTAAAAGAAGTCACGGATCGCACCCAAGCGGAAAGCTTAAAAGGCACGGTGTTGTGCATTGATAGATCAAAATTACCCCAACCAGATGAAGATGAATTCTATTACTCTGACCTGATCGGCAAAGACGCCCGCTTAGAAAACAACGAACTTTTTGGCAAAGTGATTAACGTTGCAGATTTTGGCGGCGGAGATTTACTTGAGATCATGCCACAAAACAGCCAAAAGAGCATGTATCTCCTATTTACCAAACAAACAGTTCCCAGCCTTCATCTAAGCGAAGGCTATATTACCATTGCCCCACCCCAAGAAATTGAGGTCAAGCAGCAAGAAGACGAAGGGCAAGACTAACCCTTAATTAAATCAGGTCAGTTAAAAGAAAACCAAAAAAGGAAGAAAGCTCTGTGCAATTTTTAAAACTCACTTTTTTGCTGTTTTTCTGCGCTTTACCAACCATGCCCCTTCATGCCCAAACCCCAGCCCATCACCAACTTACCATTGACGCTATAGAAAAATGCATGGGCAAAACCAAAACCGCCATTGAGCAAGGCACTCAAAAAAAACCAACCATCTCCTGCAACATACCCTTTTCATTCAAAGAAGCTGAGCTTGATGGCATCCTCACCAAATCAGGCGAAACAGACCACCCACAAGCAACAAAAGAAAAAAATGTCGATAAGGCATCAAAATCAACGGTCAAAACGCTAATTAATGTACGCAGCGCTAAGTGCCAAGCCAAAGTGCGTATAAAAACCGCTTTGGTACAAAAAGCCATTGATATAAAAGAAGGCACCCTTATCATCCCCCCACAATGGGTTACCTGTACCCTCACCACCAAAGCCAAAAAAACCAAACAAGTGAAATTCTCATTCACCCCAACAGGCATTTTTGAACAAAACTGCCTCAGGCAGTTTTCCCCCAAAATGGGCGAATTCAACCTGGATTGCACCTTTTGCCGCCTCAATCTGGTGGCACAAACCATGCGCTATTGGGTGAATAAACTAGGCGCCCGTATGGCCCCTGGCATAAACAAGTCTCTAGGCAAACAGTGCCAAACTTAAAACGCCCAACACCTCAAAAATTAGATCACCCATTTTCAAATGAAAACACTTTCAAACCAAGCTTTGACCCTGTAAACTAACTGGTAGCAATAGCCAAAAATACATATACAAAATACCAAGGAAACACCCATGAGCAAAAAACCAGTATCGCTCGATCTGTCGCGCCGCGATTTTCTAACCAAAACATCTGCGAGCCTAACCGCCCCGTTATTAGCGTCAAGCCTACCCACAATCGCCAATGCAAAAGCACCCTTTTTAGGAACCAGCAAACCTCAATTTTATCGCATTAAAGTGGGTGATTTTGAGATCACATCCATCTCAGATGGCGAAGCTATTATAGATAAAGTTCATCCTATTTTTGGTGCCAACACCACAAAAGAAGATGTTGATAGCGTTCTTAACAACAACCTTATGCCGACAAATCTATTTAACCCAAGTTTTACCCCCACCATCATCAACACCGGTGAAAAAATCATTCTGTTTGATACAGGCAATGGTGATGATGGCTTTGCCCCGCGGCCTCTAGCTGGCAGATTAACCAGACAGTTAGAAAGCGCTGGCTTCACGCCAGAACAAATTGACATCGTTGTGCT
>JAJFHF010000198.1 GCA_021775775.1 Hyphomicrobiaceae bacterium | reverse complement strand
TTATAAAAACAGCACTAGAACTGCGAATAAAACAACGCACACAAAGCTCTCCAGCTCGTCAATCTAAACACCAGTTCGCTCAACACTTCATCCATTTTGAACTTTATCGCCCTGGCCATCACTACTCATATATACGTCATCAAGAAATTCATTTACCGCAAGTGACAAATCATCAGTAACGCAGCTTAAACGCTCAGAGACTTGCAAGACAACATCAGCTTCTGAGGCCGTATCTTTAATACGGTCAGCGATCGTAACAACACCGCTAGCAGCTTTATTGCTACCATCTGATGCAATAGTAATATTATTTGCAATGTCCTGAGTAGCTGCATCTTGCTCTTCAACAGCTGCTGAAATTGTAGCGGTCACCTGTTGCATCTCATTCACTGACACAGAAATCTCAGAAATCGAAGATACCGCATTTTTAGTAGAGAGTTGCATCTCATTAATTTGCGCTGAAATTTCCTCAGTTGCTTTGGCTGTCTGCTCAGATAACTGTTTAACTTCTGAGGCAACAACAGCAAACCCCTTACCTGCATCACCAGCGCGCGCGGCTTCAATGGTTGCATTCAACGCAAGCAAATTAGTCTGCTCTGCAATCTCACTAATCAGCGATACAACCTCACCAATTTTATTGGCCGATAAAGACAAACCATTTACACCCGCTTCACTTCTTTGCGTAACTTGAGTGGTATTATTCACATTTTCATTTGCTTTATTTGTTTGCATTGAAATTTCACCAATAGCGGTTGAAAGTTCTTCAGCAACACCAGCGACTGTTTGCACCCTACTTGTTGCTTCTTCAGAGAATTTCAAAACTTGACTTGTTTCTTCAGCAGCTGCTTCTGCAACCTGGTTTAACGTATTTGCACTGGTCTTCATTTGTCCGGTTTCATTCACAACCGTTTCAACCAATTGCAGCATACGTCCTCTAAAACTATTAATCGCATCTTCTAAAAGAGCATGACGCTTCAGTTCTACAGCTTGTTTTTTCTGGGTTTCTTGCTCTAATTGTTTATTGGCAATCATGTTGTCTTTAAAAACAGCAACAGCCGTACTCATTTCACCGATTTCATCCCCGCGCAATTCTCCCTGGATCTCAACATCGGTATTTCCACCAGAAAGACTCAACATCTCCTCTACCAATTTTGAAATTGGCTTTGTAATGGTTCCCGCAGCAAAATATCCCAACCCAGCAAGAGCCGCCACAAACAACAATCCAATCAACAAAATTTTATAGCCCATAGCATAAATTGGGGCTTGGATTTCTTCTTCAGATTGAACAGCGGTTAAAGCCCACTTTATGTTCTTATGATGAAATGGAATGGTCACATATTCAAGTTCTAGATCACGATAGCTTGAATCGACCACATCACTTGCTTGCCCAGATAGTGCCGCTATAACCGCCTCATTCTTTACCTCGGTCTTAAAGACATCCATTATTTTTGTAAATTTTGAATCATTTCTTAATTTATAATCAGCACCAACCACAAGAACTTCACCTGTTTCTCCCAGATCAACCCCTTGGTCAATAATTTGGCTAAACCGCTCTGTTGGCAATTGAAATGACAAAACTCCAATTTTCTGTCCATTATCCACTATCGGTATGGCAACAAAACTAGCAGGAGCTCCAGCTGAGGG
The DNA here is from genome assembly GCA_021775775.1 of Hyphomicrobiaceae bacterium. GTDB lineage: Bacteria > Pseudomonadota > Alphaproteobacteria > Rhizobiales > HXMU1428-3 > HXMU1428-3. The sequence continues at coordinate 16,999 of JAJFHF010000198.1, read as the reverse complement.
CCCATAGGCCTTAAAATCTGTAATATGAACATAGGAAAGATCTTTACTAGCGACAGCCTTTGCAAAAATATTTCCTAAATCAGAGTCTTTCCATTCTCCATCGATCACATTTGTCGCGTAGTCCGCTTCCTTAAAAACGGAGTAAATAACATTACCCTTCATATCAAAAAGAAAAATATCGTAATAATTTCTTGCCTTTAAAGTCTCTCTAAACCAAGCATGATATTGTTTATGAACCAAATCATACCCTGTACCAGTCTTTGCAAAGACTAATTTATCTTTTTCGCCGACTTTATGTGGATTATTAAGAATATAAGCATCTTGTAATACTCCTTTTGCATTACCGGAAAACTCATTATACGACTCAGTAAAAGCCTTCACAGCTTCAACCACTGTAGGGTTTTTAGCATTAATACCAAGATCTTTTTCTATACCAGTCAGAAAATTGTCTAATTCATTTTTTTTGGCTTTTAACACTGTTCTAAGTTGCTTAGAAACCAATTCACCTCCAAGGGATTTAGCAGTAAAAAAACTAAAAGTACCAACAGCCAACCCTATAATTAGAGCACTAAGAACCATCATACCCGGAATTTTCAAGGCCAGTTTCATGTCTGAAAACATCTTAAACATAGTGTAAACACCCCCAAATAAAAATCTACAAGGCATGTTTCACTAAACTTTTTAATTATGCGTTAAAATGAAGGTATACATCATAAAAAAAGCGTACAAACGATAAAAAACACCTTGTTATCCCACTCTCAGCTAATTTTTAGGTGTCAAAACTGATTTTATAATCTCAATACCGCGCTGACTATCCCATTGTGCCGGTCCAGGTAAACGGCCAAGTTCACGGCCCTCTTGATCAATCAGCAAAGTTGCTGGCAGCCCAACAGCTTTTAACTTAAACATCAGCTTAGTGGTAGGATCGATATAAAGCTCAAGGTTTTTCAAACGTTTTTCATCATAGAACTTTTTCGGCTTAGACAGCCCCCCCCGGTCCATCGAGATTGCTAAGACATCAAAATTTTCATGTCCAAAATGTTTTTTCAAATTATCCAAAGAAGGCATCTCTTCACGGCATGGTGCACACCATGTTGCCCACAAATTCAACAACACAACCTTGCCGCTCCAGTCTTGCAAAGTCCGCGTTTTACCAAATTCATCTTTAAATTCAAAAGCTGGTAACGCTTTTGGTGTCTTATGAAAAATAAACGCGCGCAGCCGCTCTCCATGCAATTTTTGAGGTTTTTCATCATTTATGCTATCTGAACCCAATTCCCCATTGCCACGTAGGGTCAAATTCGCGTATACGGCGACAAAGCCAATCACACAAGCAATGATAGCACAGATGATAGTAGATCTCATGAATACGTCCTCAATTGAAAATTAGTTTCAGTGTGGTTAGAAGGTAAAAACTGTGCTGACACAAATAAAGAAAGCTAACCTAGATGACAAATAAAATGTGGGGTGGGCGGTTCGCCTCAGGTCCATCACAAATTATGGAAGAAATCAACGCTTCCATAGACTATGACCAACGCCTCTATAATCAAGATATTGATGGCTCCATTGCTCATGCCCTCATGTTAGCTGATGTCGGCATTCTCACCAAAGCCGACACAAAGAAAATCATCGCAGGTCTGGAGAAAATCCGCAAGGAAATTGAAGCTGGTACATTCCAATTCTCCAGGCAGCTTGAAGACATTCATCTCAACATTGAAGCCCGCTTAAAAGACCTCATTGGCGCCGCTGCCGGGCGTCTTCACACCGCCCGTTCACGAAATGATCAGGTCGCCACTGATTTTAAACTATACGTACGCAATACAATTGATCACCTCCAAGAACAGATCGGCAGTCTACAATATGCATTGGCTGAAAAGGCGCAAGATTATGCTGATTGCGTCATGCCTGGCTATACGCATCTGCAATCAGCCCAACCTGTTACCTTTGGTCATCATTGCCTAGCCTATGTAGAGATGCTAGCGCGCGATCAATCCAGACTAACAGACGCGCGCAAACGGCTCAATGAATGCCCCTTAGGCGCCGCCGCTCTAGCGGGCACCTCGTTCCCCATTGATCGCAAGCAAACCGCAAAGGCCCTCGGCTTCGAGCGACCAACAGCCAATTCTCTCGATAGCGTGGCCGACCGCGACTTCATCCTAGAAACGTTAAGCACCGCGTCCATTAGCGCCATTCACCTCTCACGCTTGGCAGAAGAGCTCGTCATTTGGTCATCAGCCGAATTCAACTTTGTAACCCTATCAGATAGCTTTTCAACCGGCTCTTCCATCATGCCCCAAAAACGCAACCCAGATGCAGCTGAATTGGTTCGCGCCAAAGTTGGCCGCATCATTGGCGCCTTTAACGGGCTCGCCATTGTCATGAAAGGCTTGCCTCTGGCCTATTCAAAAGACATGCAAGAAGACAAAGAAATGGCCTTTGATGCGCTAGACAACTATTCTCTTGCACTTGCTGCCATGACCGGCATGGTCAAGGATTTAAAGCCCAACAAAGAAAAGCTAAAAGCAGCTGCTGGTGGCGGGTTTTCAACCGCCACAGACTTGGCTGATTGGCTCGTCCGGGTGCTAAATCTCCCGTTTCGTGAGGCTCATCACGTCACAGGATCCATTGTAGCCCTAGCAGAAAACCAAAATTTAACGCTCGATGAATTATCCTTAACAGACATGCAAACAATCGAGCCAAAAGTCACCAAAGACGTCTTTGGTGTGCTTTCTGTGCAAAATTCTGTCAAAAGCCGCACTTCATATGGTGGCACAGCCCCCACAAACGTGAGAAAAATGGCCAAGAAATGGATAAAATCTCTGGAAAAAACCAATCTTGCAGGGTAAGTTCAAACCAATGCAGGCTGAATCGGCCATAAAACAACCACAAGGATTACCTTAATGCGCGTTGCCATAGCTTTATTGATCATAGCAGTGTTGTCGACACTAACAGCTGGCTGTGGCGTTCGTGGCCCCTTAGAGCCGCCTCCAGGCGCTGAAACCGTAGAAGGCCCAGATGGCACGAAAAAAGGGCCAATAAAACAAGAAGATAAGCCCCATCGCGGTTTTATCCTGGATAGTCTGCTTGACTAAAACAGATCAAAAACATTTAAAAGAATAACAAACAGCTCTATAGCCCAATACCAGGCGCACCCATAATGCACCATTTTACCTACAAAAACGGGGTGCTTCATGCTGAAGATGTCTCTTTAACAAACATCGCAAATGAAGTTGGCACCCCATTTTATTGCTACTCTAGCGCCACACTAGAGCGCCACTACACTGTTTTTGAGCAATCTTTAAGCGAACTAGATCATTTGATCTGCTATGCGCTAAAAGCCAATTCCAACCAAGCTGTCATCAAAACATTGAGCAAGCTTGGCGCTGGAATGGATGTTGTCTCTGAAGGTGAAATGCACCGTGCTTTAAAAGCAGGCGTATCACCCAAAAAAATCTGCTTTGCCGGCGTTGGCAAAACAAAAGCTGAAATGACGGCCGCGTTAAACGCTAACATCTTAAGTTTTAACATTGAATCAGAACCAGAACTGCACGCCTTAAGCCAAGTTGCCAGCGCACTTGGCAAAACCGCGCACATCGCCATTCGCATAAACCCTGATGTTGATGCCAAAACCCATGCCAAAATTTCCACAGGCAAAGCTGAAAACAAATTTGGCATCGCCTATGAGCAAGCCAGACAAATCTATGCCACAGCCGCTAAGCTGGACGGCATCGACCCTCACGGCATCCATATGCACATCGGCAGCCAAATCACAGATCTAAGCCCCTTTAAAAATGCCTTTAAGCTGCTACGTGAGCTAATTCTGGCCTTGCGTGATGATGGTCATAACATCACTCACGCAGATCTAGGCGGCGGCCTTGGCATTCCCTATGAAGAAACCGAGCAAAGCCCCCCTCACCCGCAAAAATACGCACAAATCATCAAAGACACACTTGGTGACTTAAGGCTAACCTTCATCTTTGAGCCTGGCCGTTTAATCACCGGCAACGCCGGTATTCTTGTCTCAAAAGTACTCTATTTAAAACAAGGCAGTGCAAAAGATTTTCTCATCGTCGATGCCGCTATGAATGATTTGATCAGGCCCACTTTGTATGAGGCCTACCATCAAATCATACCTGTAAATGAACAAGCCAACGACACCCCCAAACGTACAATGGATGTGGTCGGCCCTGTTTGTGAAACCGGTGATTTTTTAGCTGAAAATCGGGAGCTCGCGCAACTCGCCCCTGATGATTTAATCGCCGTTCTCTCAGCCGGCGCCTATGGCGCTGTACAAGCAGGCACCTACAATTCGCGCCTGTTAGTCCCGGAAGTCATGGTAAAGGGCAAAGACTTTGCTGTTATTCGCCCACGCCCAACCTATGAAGATCTCATCAACCAAGACCAATTGCCAACTTGGCTTTAAAAAACCATATGCAAAAATTTTCATGCAATGGCTCTTCATCTATAAAAATCACCCCTAATTTGGTCAAGAATTCACATTAATATTACAAATGCACTTTTTTTCAAATTGGGCACCAGCACTATTTTATGCTAGAGTTCTCACAAAGAAGGAAGCGAGTTTACGGGCAAACATGGCACCGCGATAGCGGTGCCCAGCGTATAAGATCAGCCCGAGCAGAGCGTTAGCGAGCACGGATAAGCTGATCGCAAAGAAACTGCCTCCCAAACGGAAGGTTCAAGCGCCTTTTTCGCGCTTGAAATAGCCGTGAGTGAAAACAAAAGCAAGGCCAAGCTATTGACCACAACAAAAGACAATACCCCAGCATCAAATGACCCTACATCACATGACCAAAGTGATTTTGATCAAAAGTCCGTCGATTTAAGACAGCATGGTGAGCGCCTATTAGCCAAAAAACTAGGTGCCAGCAAACTAGCTATGTTCCTTGAAGATCTATGGTTAAAATTATGGGGCCCGTTCCTTGTCGCTGCCTTGTTTATAATTGCCTCTCTATATGAGCTTTGGGACCATTTATCACCGCTTGCACATCGGTTCACTTTAGCTCTGTTTTGTTTTGCCGCCCTTGCCAGTCTTTACCCGTTTTACAAACTGCGCTGGCCATCAGAAAAAAAGGCGCTCAAACGTTTAGATGAAAACACCACCCTACCCCATCAACCAGCCCAAGCGTTTAAAGACAATCTCGATCCCAATTTAGCCAACCCACAAACCCGCACCTTGTGGATGCAATTTAAACAGCGTTTGGTTGATAAAATCCAACAGCTCAAGGTGCGCGCACCAAGCCCTAACACAGCGGCCAAAGATCCTTACGCTCTGCGCATGGTTCTTCTCCTTGCCATTGCCGCCGGTCTCTTCATCCAAGCAGGGAACTGGCGCCCTCTTTTGTCCAAAGGCCTAACGTTACAACCCATGCTTGATACATCAAGTCTACGCATTGATGCATGGGTTACCCCGCCCCCCTATACACAGCAACCGCCCATCCTTATCTCAGATGGGGGAAAAAACAAAAAACAACCGAGCCCAAAACCAAAATTTGAAGCACCTGAAAATGCCATCCTCACCATCCGAATAAATGGCAAAAATGCTGATCGTTTAAGCCTTGCAAACAACAATAATCCGCTCATCAAAAACGACTCAAAAAACAGCATCAAAACTTCAAAACAAAAAAGCGCAAAAAAGACCACCCAAGAATTTCATATCAAACTCAAACAATCCGGACCGGTAAAACTATTGCTCGACGAAATTCCTTTTGCCAGTTGGGAATTTGACATTGCGCAAGATAATCACCCGATCATTGGCCTGATAGACGCGCCAACAAGGGCCCAGACCGGCGCTTTAAAACTAAAATACAAAGTTGCAGATGATTACGGTGTTATCGCCGCCAACGCACATTTTGAAAATGTCAGCATTGATGGCAAAACACCAGTCATCGACAAACCCGAAGATCAAAAGCCTTTAGGCACGCCTCCCATTTATCCTTTAAATCTACCTGAACAAAACACCAAAGAAGGAGAAGGAGAAACCTTTAGAGATTTAACCCGTCATCCCTGGGCTGGCCTAGTTGCAACCCTTTATCTAAGTGCCACTGATGAGGGTGAAAACACGTCTCAAAGTCCAAAACTGACGCTACAAATCCCGGCCTACAAATTCACCAAGCCGCTGGCCAAAGACATCATTCGCTTGCGCAAGCAATTAATCATCACCCCTTACGAATCTCCCTTAACAGCCAAAGATCTTTATGGCTTAACCGTCAATAAGGAGCCATTTGAAAAGGATTTATCGCTTTATTTAGGCCTTCGCACGGCCAGCACACGGTTGCTAAACGCACAAACCAGAAAAGAAAAGGAAGACATAGCTGAACTTCTCTATGAGTTAGCCCGTCACATTGAAGACGGAGATCTATCTCAAGCAGAACGCGCTCTGCGCGCGGCCCAAGATGCGCTACGCAAAGCCTTGCAAGAGAATGCATCAACAAAAGAAATCCAAAAAAAAATAAATGAGCTCCGCAAAGCTTTAAAAAATTATATGCAAGCTTTAGGTAAACAACAACAAAATCAAAACGCTCAAAATAATAATGGTGGCAAGAAAAAACAAAAAGACAACCAAAAGTTAAATCAAAAAGATTTAGAACAAATGCTCAAAACAATTGAAGAATTAGCAAAGCTAGGCTCCAAAGATCTGGCCAACCAAATGCTAAGCCAATTGCAAAACATGTTAGAAAACATGAAAACCGATAAAGGCAACAACGACCAAAACCAACAAGCCGAAACGGCCAAACAATTAGAAGAGCTTAGTAAACTTTTGAGCAAACAACAAAAGTTGGTGGACCAAACATTTAACCAAAGAAGACAACAAAATCAAACAGGTCGCCGGGCAGATCAAGAAAATCCACCAGAAGGTCAAGCTCAATCAGGGCAAAGCCAACAACAAAGAAGACAAAGCGGAACAGCCCAACAAGGGCAAAATGGCAAACAGCATAGCCAATCCCTTGAAGAACAACAGCTAAGCTTACAAGAGCAATTAGATAACCTCATGCGCCAAATGAAACGCGGTCAAGGCAAGAGAAATCAAGCCTTAGAGAGCTCTAAGCGCGCCATGGGTCGTGCCCGTCAAATGCTCAAAAATAACGACCTAAACAATGCCCTTTCAGAGGAACGCCAAGCCCTTGATCAATTGCAAAAAGGAATGGAACAGTTAGGCAGGCAAAACGGTCAAAAATCGGCCAAGGGCGGAGGTAAGAAAGAAAACGGAAATGACCCAGCAGGACGACCAAGTGGCCAGACCGGTATGGACACGAGTAACACAACGAAGATACCGGGAAAAATAGACATTCAACGCGCTCGTGAAATTTTGCAAAATTTGCAAGAAAAAATGAGCGATCCCAATCGCGCAGCCACTGAACTTGATTATTTTGAACGGCTTTTAAAACGTTTCTAAGACACGATTTCTAACGAGAAGGTTTTATAGGGATCCGCCCCAGCGCGGCCCGGACAGCATCTTGCACACCATTCACCGTAAATGGTTTTTCCAAAACGCCAACCACACTAGGTACCAGCTCTTCGCTGTTATGATCGCTATATCCTGTCATTAACAAGATCGGTAGGCGCGGCGAATGACGAAACACCAATTTAGCAAGCGTCACCCCATCAACCACGGGCATACAAATATCACTTAGCATCAATTCAAATTCATAACCTGAAGACGTCATATAATGCAAAGCCTCTTGCCCATCATGTGCAACAAACACCTCATGACCATCCATGTTCAAAACACGGTAAACAAAATCCCTCACGGCAAAATCATCTTCAGCTAATAAAATTTGCGCCATGATTAATTCCTAACCAGTTTTCAAAACAGCTATTGAAATTTAATAAGTAAATACTTACCACGCGACGGAGGTGCCGGGACCAGAGCTGAAAAAGGAGCTTTTTCTCCAGGCAAAAGTGGTTTCTTACTCACCTCAACCACCCAGCTAAACAATTCACGTTTTTTCTCAGAATATGCCGTTAAAATTAAAGAGGGAACCCGGCGATAACCATTTGTCAGGTTCACCATTTCACCTTCAATTTTTAATTGTATGACTTTATCCTCAATATCCCAATGTTGATTGACATTCGTAAACATAACCCCGCGTACATTCACTGCCATACCCAAGCTAGAATAAACCGCCCCCATTGCCGGAAAAGCACTCACAATAGACACTCTAGAAAAAACAAAAAACAAACCAATAAGCCCAACGACTACCCCATAAGCACACCAGCCCGCTACAGTCTTTAGATCCAGGCGCTTCCATAGTGGCCCCATAGGGACAGCCACATCAGGCTCCCCGGCCTCAGACTCCTCAACCACAGGAGGCTCACTTATATCACCATCAAAAGGGGCAACAATCTCCTGCTCAAGGTCCTCACCGCTAGCTGCAACTGGTTCAGGTTCATCAAACAACCCGTCAATATCATCTTGGGAGTTATCTTCATCCGGCTCCGGCTCAGGCTCATCAAACAGCCCATCAATATCATCTTGAGAATTATCTTCGCCCGGCTCAGGCTCTGGCTCATCAAACAACCCATCTATATCATCTTGGGAGTTATCTTCGCCCGGCTCAGGCTCAGGCTCAGGCTCATCAAACATCCCATCAATATCATCTTGGGAGTTATCTTCCTCCGGCTCAGGCTCAGGCTCTGGCTCATCAAACATCCCATCAATATCATCTTGAGAGTTATCTTCAGCTTCAGAAATTTCATCAAATAACCCATCAATATCATCTTGAGAGTTATCTTCACCCGGCTCAGGTTCAGGTTCTTCAATCTCGTTAAAATCCAAATCATCAAGCGCATCATTCTCAATCGGAGAGACAGCCGGGATTTCATCACCATCACTAGTTTCTTCACTGACAGTACTCGCCGCTGCCAGTGCTTCATTCTCAAACAAATCAGCATCCGTCGCATGCCAAACATTTGCACAACTCGTGCAACGCACTTTCGTTCCCCCTTCTGGCAACCCAGAGGAAAGTTCATAATTAGTTGAACAATTTGGACACTTCAATATCATAATAAAACACGTCTCAATCAAAACCGATTCGTACGTAAAGTTAAAAGTAACCAATAATTAATTAAAGAAGCCCTTCTTTTTCAAAACTTATCCCCGCTTTGGCCGCATTCCATGACTACATATTTATGCAAAAAGGCGATATGCTTCTTGATCACGATTAACAATCACAGTCTAACCCTAAAGAGATTAAGTAAAAGTAGCCCAAATTATAAATTTAGGTTCATATCAGGTTTGATTATCAAAAAAAGGCCATAAGAAATTGATACGATTAGAAAATGTTGCCCTTCGTTATGGTCGAGGACCAGAAATTCTCAGAGATGTAAACTTCCATCTTCGTCCTGGATCTCTTCACTTCCTAACAGGCCCCTCTGGCGCTGGTAAAACCTCTCTTTTACGGCTTTTATTTATGTCAATTCAGCCCACCCGCGGCCTGATACACCTATTTGGTCAAAACGTAACACGCATCACCCCCTCACGCCGCGCTGATCTGCGTCGGCGTATCGGCATTGTATTTCAAGATTTTCGCCTTTTAAATCATCTGTCCACCTGGGAAAATGTGGCACTTCCCTTGCGCGTCACAGGCAAAAAAACACAAGATTATCAAGAAGATGTCACAGATCTATTGCAATGGGTCGGCCTTGGAGAGCGCATGTATGCCCTCTCCCCAGTCCTCTCTGGCGGTGAAAAGCAAAGAGCGGCCATCGCCCGCGCCGTTATTGGCAAACCAGAACTCTTATTGGCGGACGAACCCACCGGTAACGTTGATCCACAAATGGCGCGCCGCCTATTGCGTCTCTTTATTGAACTCAACCGGCTTGGCACATCTGTCATCATCGCCACTCACGATCATCAACTCATGCAACAATTCCAAGCCCCGCGGCTAGAATTACATGATGGACGCATACACCAGGTAGGATAAAATGACCTTTGATCCAAACATTCCAACAGCGCAAACAGGCACAAAAGAGCTCTACTCGCCAGTTCGTCCAAAAGAGCGCAACTGGAATACCCAATCAACGCCCATCGTCCAAGCCAAAACCGTAACGGGCAACTCTTTGGTGGTTGTGATTTCCATTATGTGTTTTTTGGCTTGCCTGACGGCGGGCACGGTTTACCTCATCAACCAATCAGCCGCAGCCTGGACAGATGACATCGCCAGTGAGGTCACAGTCCAATTAAGTTTTGACCAAACCACCAACATAGATGACAAGCTCTCAAAAATATCTTTTTTCCTCACCAATCAACAAGGGGTCAATGGTGTCCGCCCTCTCCCTGTAGAAGAAAGCACCGCCCTATTAGAACCTTGGTTGGGCGGGGCTGCAAATTTAAATGATCTGCCAGTACCGCGTCTTATTGCCATTGAGCTTGATCGAACCAGTCCCCCCAATATGGACACGCTACGCAATGGTTTAAAAAAGAATTTCCCGCAAGCGGTACTTGATGACCACCGCCGGTGGCAATCACAAATTCAAACGGTAACACGATCACTTGCTTTAGGTGGGTTGGCCGTGCTCATCCTGGTGGGCTCTGCCACCACTGGCATCATTGTATCAGCCACACGCTCTGCCATGGCCTCCAACCGCGAAATCGTTGAAGTTTTGCACTTTGTTGGCGCCACAGATCGCTTTATCGCCCGCGAATTTGAACGCCATTTTCTGTCATTAGGGGTCCGATCAGGACTGGTCGGTGCAACAGGTGCTTTGCTAATTTTTATTTTCATGCCCTATTTTATGCGCCTACTGGGCGGAGGCAATATGACCAGCGCAGAAATACGCAGGCTCCTAGGCACTGCCGCCCTCGACATGCCGGGCTTTATTTTGTTAGGTATTGTTGTCATAGTGATCGCAGCCCTGTGCATGCTCACAACCCGTTATGGCGTTTACCGTATTTTGAATTCTCAACATCATTAAAAAGGTTAGATCAATGTTTCGTTCACATCTTTTCACATGTGGATTCTACATTGGCTCAGCTCTGATTTTGTTCGCAGGCTTACCTTTATTATTTGCCCCGCGTTCATGGGCTATGGCAGGCTTGGCCTTTCACGGCCGCTTTGTTCTCTGGTGGATGAAGTTAATCATAGGAACAAAGGTAGAAGTTCGTGGCCTAGAGAACCTACCACCAAACCCCATCCTCATCGCCTCAAAACACCAATCTGCCTGGGAAACATTTGCCTTCCCTGCCCTTTTAAAGGATCCAGCCCTTATTTTAAAAGAAGAGCTGCTCTCCATTCCAATCTATGGTTGGTTTTGTAAAAAATTTAAAATGATCCCCATCCGCCGCGAGCGCGCTGCCATTGCCTTAAAAGAAATGATCATCGAGGCTGAAAATCGCAAACAACAAAACCGAGAAATCATCATTTTTCCAGAAGGCACCCGCAAAGCGCCGGGCAGTGAGCCAACTTATAAACCTGGCATCATAAAACTATATGAAAGTTTAAACATCCCGTGTGTGCCAGTTGCACTCAATTCAGGTGATTTTTGGCCTCAAAACGACCCAAAACGCTATAAAGGCACGATTATAATCGAGTTTTTACCACCGATTGCCCCGGGGCAAGACCGCAAAATCTTCAAGAAAAATCTACAAACAGCCATTGAAGACAAATGCGCAAGCCTTCACAAAGAAGCTCTACAAAGCAACCTTGACCAGCCACCTCATAAATAAAAATAAAAATTTATAAAAAAAGGCGTCACACTTACCCCCTCTTAACACTTTGTGCTTAAAATTAACCCAACGACAATCCGCTGCCACAACTTTGCCCAAGATCAATCAAGTTTTGGACCAATAATCCAGATAGGACAAAGACAAATAAGAATAATGCCCCGTTTTTTCAAACAACGAAAACACAGATTAAAGTTTAGTAACAGAGTAAGTACAGTCAATGCGTCATTCAAATCTCAATGCCCACGTTCAGCAAATTAATCTCAACGAACCTCTAACAATCAGCAATGATACTGATTTAGAAAACGCCTTCCATTTCTGGCATGGCGCTACCGGCAAACGTTATATTCACTCCGTTTACACCATTTTTGATTGTCCAGAATTACCAAATGCAAATTACATCCTTGTCTCACGCCAACAAGATGGAAGCTGCAAAGCCCTTTCAATTGGTGAATTAAAAGAAAACGCCACGTCACTAAACCTGGCCTTTCTTCGTCACAATGCCGCAAAACTAAGCGCCAATGAAATACACATTCACGTCATGACCAAAAATAAATATGAAAGAAACATGGTGCGATTGGATTTATTAGGGTGCCAAACCATCAATGGCCAACAATCAAAATAACACCAGAAGCAAACACTGAAAATAACCCTAAAAAGGGCTACAGATATTTATTGCCACCTATGGATAATTTATGCGCACACATGGTTGATACCAAAATACGGCGCAGATGATCATCTTCAATGTTAAGTTTTTTCAAGGACTGCACTGTTGAGATTAAATAATCCAAATTCCCCCCAGATCGTCCCTTCGCACATCGAATGATTTTAGCTTGGTGCCCAACAGATAGATTACGCGAAAATCGCGGATGCAAACGGTTAGCCATAAAACATAACGCCCGCACACAACGACCAGAGCCATCGAGCAAGTCAACTCCCTTAAAACGCTCGACATAAACCTTTGTTATCTGTTCTCTTTTACGCAAATAATCCAAAACCTGCGCTTGATGTGAAGCTGGCACATAATACAAGACCCCATCACAAACACCGCCGTTTTCTAAGCCCAAAACCAAACCAGGCATATGAACAGTACCGCGATGGTAAATCGACCAAACACAAAAAGAGCGACGCACACCAGAACATCGCCCCAAAATTTTATGAGTAAAATAAAAATCAGGTCGCCACATTAAAGAACCATAGCCAAACACCCATAGTCCCTTTTGAGGTAATTCAGAAAGTTCACGAGAACTCATATCAAAATTTTTTGTGCGTAGATCCATCACAGCCATAAAATTTTAGTATTTAAACATTATCAAGAAATAACAAGCAAATTCAACATCTTCAAAACACATAAAAGTTACCGCCCAAAATCAGGCTTTTCAGTTTCTTGCCCCGCTTCTACGATAGACCGCCTGATCTTCCGGGTACGATCAAAAAGATCTTCAAGCGCTTGACCATCCCCGCGCCGGATGTGGCGCTGCAACTGTGTCAAATCCTCACTAAAACGCCCAAGCATTTCCAAAACAGCCTCTTTATTATTCATAAATACATCGCGCCACATCACGGGATCAGAGGCCGCAATACGTGTAAAATCACGAAAGCCCCCTGCAGAATATTTGATAACCTCGGCCTGTCTCACATCTTCCAAATCAGCCGCCGTACCGACAATATTATAAGCAATAAGGTGTGGAATGTGGCTGGTGATGGCCAAAACAATATCGTGATGCTCCGCGCTCATCAGTTCAACATGAGAGCCAAGCCCCTCCCAAAACGCCACAACCTTATCAATTATGGCCTCATCAGTACCCTCAACCGGTGTAAGGATCGACCACCGCCCCTCAAACAAATGTCCAAACCCAGCTTCAGGTCCAGAAAACTCTGTCCCAGCAACAGGATGCCCTGGTACAAAATAAGCGCCTTTAGGCATAAACGGCTCCACCGCCTTGATAATGGCCCCCTTTACAGATCCCACATCAGTTAAAATCGCCCCAACCTTTAAATGCGGACAAACCTCTTTGGCCAACCCCAACATCGCGCCCACAGGTACAGCCAAAATCACCAAGTCAGCCCGCGCCACCTCAGCACTCAAATCATCAACGATTTGAGCCCCAATATCCAAGCGCCGCGCTTCATCACGCACCTCAAGGCTTGCATCATAGCCACTCACGTCCCCAGCCAACCCGCGCTGCGTAATCGCGCGCGTTAAAGACGAACCAATTAAACCAAGCCCGACCACAACCACATGGTTGAAAAGTTTTTTTGCTTGTTTTTTTTCCCCATCACTCATGATACCGCTCCCTCTTTAAAACGCTTCAAGGCTGCGATCACCGCTTTGTTCTGCTCACCGGTTCCTATTGTGATGCGCAAAGCATGAGGCAATCCATAAGCTTCCATACGGCGCACAATAATCCCCTCATTCAATAAAAAACCATCAGCCGCTGAAGCTGATAATGCCCCCTCGTGCTCAAAGTGAACCAAGACAAAATTAGCCACACTGGGCGTGACCTCAAATCCAATCTCCTCAAGGTTTTGGCTCATCCATAAAAGCCATTCCTCATTATGCGCGACACAGCGGTTAAGATGAGCTTCATCTTCAATGGCCCTGACCCCCGCCTCAATCGCTGGACCAGATAGATTAAACGGCCCTCTAATTCGGTTCAGAACATCGATAATCGCAGGACAAGCAAAAGCCCAACCAATACGCAACGACGCCAAGCCATAAATTTTTGAAAATGTCCGCGTCATAATCACATTGTCACTGGCCGCAACCAACTCAACACCCGCTTCATAATCGCGGCGCGTCACATATTCTGCATAAGCCCCATCCAGCACCAAACCCACCTTATCTGGCAATTCATCACGCAACCGGCGCACCTCACCCATAGGTAAATAAGTGCCCGTTGGATTATTAGGATTGGCAATAAACACCAATTTCGTTTTATCACTAACCTGACTTAAAATGGCATCAACATTTGCAGTTAAGTCAACCTCTGGCGCAACAACAGGAATGCCGCCAGCAGCCAAGATAGCAATTTTATAAACCAAAAAACCATGCTCAGTATAAATCGCCTCATCACCAGCACTCAAATAAGCTTGCGCAATTAAATTGAGCAACTCATCAGAGCCAGCCCCGCACACAAGGTGATCGCGGTTAAGCCCATGCACCTGGGCGATTGCAGTGCGCAACGCACCAGCGCCCCCATCAGGATAACGATACAACTGATCACCGGCATGCAAAAACGCTTCAATCGCTTTGGGACTAGCCCCCAAAGGCGTTTCATTGGAAGATAATTTTATCACATTTTGACCAGGGCCAGCGCTTGATTTCCCAGGAACATAAGGCGAAATATCAAGAATAGAAGGACGAGGGGTAAATCGAGAACTCATAGACGTTTTCCATCAAAATTAGTATCATTAGCCCGTTATAGTAGATTTTAAGCAGCCCGTACCATAATTTTTAACGGCTAAAACGTTTTTAAGATATTTAAAGGGTGCTGAAAATAAAAAAATAGCCTATCAATGCCTTAACTTTCATATAACACTAAATAGAGAGAAACCAACTAAGGATTTTTATGACACGGCAGGACAAGCCTCCCCTCCCCTCTAAAACAGAACAAGAGACGGTAACAACCAAAGGTCATCCATCAGCAAACGGGCAGTGCACAACCCTAACCCTAACCCTTGGCCAAACAGGCCAAACGGATAAAAGTGACCAAACAAATTCAAATCAGGGCGCGGTCGCCCCTCTTGCCCTCATGTTAGAATGCGGGCAATCCTTAAGTCCTGTCACCATCGCCTATGAAACCTACGGCACCTTAAATCCACAAAAATCAAATGCTATTCTTGTCTGTCATGCCCTGACCGGCGACCAATATGCCGCCAGCACGCACCCAGTAACTGGAAAATCTGGCTGGTGGGAAATTATGATTGGTCCAGGAAAACCAATCGACACCGATAAATATTTTGTCCTATGCCCCAATGTTATCGGCGGGTGTATGGGCTCCACGGGACCATCCTCTATAAATCCCAAATCAGAACAACCCTACAGTCTTGATTTTCCTGTCATCACCATAGGAGATATGGTGAAAGCCCAAACTCATCTAATCGATCATTTCGGTATTGATCAATTGTTCTGTGTTATCGGTGGCTCAATGGGCGGCATGCAAGTGCTCGAATGGGCCTCCAAATATAGCGAGCGGGTATTCTCCGCCATTCCCATTGCAACGGCCGCTCGTCATTCAAGTCAAAACATTGCCTTTCACGAGGTCGGCCGTCAAGCTGTTATGGCTGATCCAGATTGGCGCGGCGGGCGTTATGCCGAACAAGAAAAAACCCCGCGCAAAGGTCTGGCTGTGGCACGCATGGCGGCCCATATAACCTACCTCTCGGATGAAGCCTTGCACCAAAAATTTGGTCGCAATCTACAAGAGCGCGACCATGTCACCTTTGGTTTTGACGCTGACTTCCAAGTGGAGAGTTATTTGCGCCATCAAGGCTTTCGTTTCGTCGATCGCTTCGACGCCAATTCCTATCTCTACATCACCCGTGCCATGGATTATTTTGATCTATTTAGTGAAAATGACGGTGTGCTAGCTGGTGCTTTTAAAAACACACAAACTCGTTTTTGCGTGGTTTCATTTAGCAGTGACTGGTTATTCCCAACCAGGGACAGTCGCCAAATTGTACATGCCCTCACGGCCAATGCCGCCAATGTTTCTTTTGTCGAAATTGAAACGGACCGCGGTCACGATGCCTTTTTGCTTGATGAACCAGAATTACTATCAGCGATAGATGGGTTCGTCAAAGCGGGCGCCAAACAAAAGGGCTTAGTGTGACCAAAAATTCTTCTCCCCTCAGCTCACATCACAGACAAGACCATCTGATCATCCAAAGCATGATTAAGCCGCGCGCGCGCGTACTTGATGTTGGCTGCGGCGATGGTGCTTTGCTGGAATTATTACGAGAAAACAAAGACATTGATGGGCGCGGCATTGAAATCAATCAAAGAAACGTCAACCAATCAGTTGCCAAAGGCCTTAGCGTCATACAAGGCGATGCGGATCAAGATTTATCTAACTACCCCGATGCCAGCTTTGATTACGCCATTTTAAGTCTGACCATCCAAGCCACCAAAAATCCAAAAACCGTGCTAGAGCAACTATTGCGCATTGCAGATCATGCGATTATCTCCTTCCCTAATTTTGGTCACTGGCAAGTCCGTTGGCAAATTTTAGCGTTTGGGCGTATGCCTGTCACAGACAAATTACCCGAGCAATGGTATGACACCCCCAACATTCATTTTTGCACCATCAAAGA
>JAJFHF010000197.1 GCA_021775775.1 Hyphomicrobiaceae bacterium | reverse complement strand
AAATTTTGATTTTAAAAGCAGTCTCGATGACTGAATGTTTTAAGATAACAGATTAGGTTAGGTTATGACCCTTCAAGCTGACGTGAAATCTTTTGGCCAGATAGATCCTGTTTGGGATAAAATTAGGCAAGAGGCGCAAGAGGCCGTTGAAAAAGACAAGGTTATGGCGCGCTTGGTTTATAATGCAGTGCTCAATCATGATAGTTTAGAGCACTCTTTGAGTTATCATTTATCACAACGGCTTGATCATTCTGATGTTGATGCCAGCGTTCTTAACCGGACCTTCACTGATATCATTGAAAAAAGTGATGAGTTTCGCAAAAGTATTCGTGTGGATTTAGCTGCTGTTTTTGAACGTGACCCAGCTTGCTCGCGGTTGATAGAACCATTGTTGTATTTTAAAGGGTTTCACGCCTTGCAAACCTATCGTTTGGCGCACCATTTGTGGCAGGCTGGCTCTACAGACTTTGCGCTTTATTTGCAAAGTCAATCATCTCGTCTTTTTGGTGTTGATATTCACCCGCGTGCGCAAATTGGTGTGGGCATTATGTTTGATCATGCCACTGGTTTGGTGATTGGAGAGACCGCTAAAATTGGTGACTATACCTCCATTTTGCATAATGTAACTTTAGGTGGGAGTGGTAAGGAGAGCGGTGATCGGCATCCTAAAATTGGTAGTAGTGTTATGATCGGGGCTGGGGCTAAAATTTTAGGTAATATAAGTGTAGGTTGTTGTGCTCGGATTGCAGCGGGTTCTGTTGTGTTGTCTGATGTACCCAAAGAGACGACTGTTGCTGGTGTTCCAGCAAAAGTTATCGGTACGGCTGGGTGCTCGGAGCCTGCGCGCACTATGAACCAATTGCTCAATGGAAATTTAACTGAATAGATTTATCTACGGGTTAATTTTTGAATTGAAAGGGCCCTATGCTCATTCATAAATAAATGGTTTTTGAAAAAATTAGTCATTGATAATCACTAAAAGCTCTTATACATCAAGAGACTTAAAAACGGGTCTAATGCAACAAAGAGGAATAGCTTGTGCAAGGTGAGGAAATTAAACGGGTAGAGGTGTATCTACGTAAGCTTTTTAATTCAGAAGCAATTGAATTGCGCCGGGCGCCAAAAGTGCAAGATATGGTTGAGTTGCACAAGGGTGAAGAATTTCTTGGTACGGTTTACCGCGATGCTGAAGATGGTGATGTTTCATACCAGGTGAATTTTGCGGTGCTTGATATTGACCTGGAAGACTAAGACTTTGCTACCCGCATAGCGGGGGGGGGGTGATATTTACCCCTCAATAATCAGGCCGCCATGTTAACCATTTCTTAACTTTCTGCCCCCGCGTAAGCTTCTCTTATGTCAAAATGTCATTTAACGAATTGTGGCATTTTATTTGACATAGGGGCATCATGAGCGATCCGCATACGGCAGCTGTTCTCTTAAATATTTATAGTTTAGCTCTGGGCTTTGTCGTGGCTGGTATTACAGCGTCGGCTGCTAGTGTTGTGACCGGTGAACCGTTAAAATTTGAAATGACACCCAATGAGAGCAAATTGATGCTTTTTATTGGCACTTGTTGCCGGATCATTGCTGGGCCATTTATGATTTTGCGGAACACCTTTTTTTCTATCTTGGTTGCCGGGCGTGAGCCATATTGGGTCATGATTGCGATTGTGATTGCAAGTTTGTGGAGCTTTTGCCAAGGTGTCATACTTCTTGAAACAGCTTGTCAGTTTGGCATGTGTTCTTGATCTTATAATTTCATGTATTTATGATCTTAAGTGAGCTTTGCTGACCAACAAAAGTTTTTATTTATGGCTCTCTATCAATTTGAAGATAAATTTCCTCACATTCATGATCAGGCAACCTGTTGGATTGCGCCGACGGCTAGTGTTATAGGTGCGGTCACAATTAGTCGCCATACAAGTATTTGGTTTGGCGCTGTTTTGCGCGGTGACAATGAACCTATTGTTATTGGGCAGGGAAGTAACGTCCAAGAAAATGTGGTGATGCACACTGATCCAGGTTTCCCTTTGAGCATAGGAGAAGGCTGTACCATTGGTCATCAGGCTATGTTGCATGGTTGTACCATTCAAAATCATAGTCTTATTGGTATGGGGGCTACCATTTTAAATGGGGCGATCATTGGGGCGAACTGTTTGGTTGGTGCTCACACTTTGGTGCCTGAGGATAAATCTTTTCCCAGCGGCTCACTTATTTTAGGAACGCCGGGAAAAGTTGTTCGTGCTTTAACGCCAGAAGAAATCTCTGGCTTGGGCCAATCGGCTGCGACTTACCGGGATAAAATTCCTCGCTATCAAACCGGTTTGACCTGTCTTGATGATTAGGCTAGCG
Organism: Hyphomicrobiaceae bacterium; assembly: GCA_021775775.1. Taxonomy (GTDB): domain Bacteria; phylum Pseudomonadota; class Alphaproteobacteria; order Rhizobiales; family HXMU1428-3; genus HXMU1428-3. The sequence continues at coordinate 7,476 of JAJFHF010000197.1, read as the reverse complement.
TCGTGGTTTTTTGGTGGTTGTTTATTCATTTAATAGATGAATAAGCAATGCGCGCAATTCGGCCGGCTCAACGGGTTTTGTCAAAAACTCACATTTTTCATTTGCCGCATCTTCTATAACTTTATCTGTTGGCGTTGCGCTGACAATGACACTGGGAATGATGGGCCTATAATAAGAGGCATATTTTTTGCGAATTTCATGGACAACAGTGGGGCCTACGATTTCATCTGTAAGGTTGTAATCAGCAATAATCAGATCTGGGATTCGTTCTACCAAAGCTAATTCTTTGTTTATTTCGCCCAAACTATCTGCGGTGACACAATAGGCGCCCCATCTTGTTAACAAGGTTTTCATGGCGCCGCGTACATTGGGATCATCTTCAATCAGCACAATGAATGCATCTTCAAGCTTTAATAATGAGGGTGCATTTATGAGAGGGGAGGAGAGCTCTTCGATCTGATTTGTTTGTTGATTGCTAATTGGTACGCTTACGCGAAATACAGATCCTTTTCCAACTTCGGAAGAAAAACTAATTTCATGACCTGTTGCCTTGGCCATACGGGTTACGATGGCCAGCCCAAGGCCAAGACCGTCGTGGTGTTCGTCGTTGCGAACGCGGTGGAATTCATCAAAGATACGATCGTGTTCATGGGTGGGTATACCTAAGCCAGTGTCCCAAACTTCGAAGACTAAGTTATTACCACGCCTTCGTGCTCCCATTAGAACACCGCCTTTTTTTGTATAACGCACAGCATTGGATATCAAATTTTGTAAAATTCGCCTTAAAAATATGGGATCCGTATCGACGATTAGGGGGAGGGAGAAGATTTTTAATTTTAGCCCTTTTTGTTGCGCGATGGTATTAAAGTCGGCGTGAAGCCCTCGCAAGATACGATCTGCTGGAAAACGGCATATATCGGGAACACTGACACCGGCATCGAGTTTTGAGATATCAAATAGGGTGCGTAGTAAGTCTTGAATGGTAATTAATGATCTGTCTATTTTGCTGATTATGCTTGCAGCTTGTGGGGAGACCTTTTCTGAACTCAGGGCTGACATATTTAAACGAGCAGCACTTAAGGGTTGAAGCAAGTCATGACTGGCGCCGGCTAAAAATTTTGTTTTACTGCTATTGGAGCGCTCAGCTTGTTCTTTGGCTTTTGAGAGATGTTCATTGGTTGTCTCTAATTCAGATAAGGCGTTACGCAATTCCATGGTGCGGGCGCGTACTTGTTCTTCGAGCAAAATTGCTGATTGGAAAAGTGAGTAACTGTTGGCTCTTTGATCCATAGAGCGCTCAACCCGGCCAATGAGGGCTTGGTTGATTGTTTCTAGTTTTTCAATTCTAGATAATAGCTCAGCCTCGCGCGGTGAGGTGGTTATGGACTGGTTAGAAAGAGCGACGAGTTCATCCTCTAATATTAAAACGGGAGATGTTTGTTTGGAATCTTTAGGTGCGGGTGTGTGTTTATCTTGTGTCATTGTCCAATTGCAATCCCCGAGAAGGTAAGATTAAGGTGCATTGTTCGTACCTGTTCACCATAGGTGTTAAAACCAACCACTTTGTTTGCTTGAAAGAGGTTATTAATTTCGCCTTTGCTTTGATTGATTTCAGACATCATACGCCGCAAGACGCAATCAAAGCCTAATATTAATTGTGGCTCTCCTATATCGTTGCGAATGGTATCAAATGTTCTTGTTAAGCCTTTTACCATGTCATCTATATCTGACAGGGTGAAAACAATGCCTTCGTCAATCGCGCAATAAAAACTAAAGGCGTTTTTATCATGAATGTTTTGAATTGAGCGGACATAGCACTCCCCCCCAAAACAGACACATAAAGGGTGAGATGCAAAAGTTAACTCATCGAGGTCTTCTTCTTTCATTCCTAAGGCGTTTGCATAGGCCGTTGTGGCTGGCATGGCATTTAACTCATATACAATCCGGTTTTCTGGATCAGCCTTGGTGACGACAAACTTGATATCTGTTGGGATAAAACTATCTGACTTAAATATATGAATAGGATTTTTGCTTTCAATCAGCAATAAAACCGCCGCGTTTTTGAAAATATGGCCATCATGAACGACAATGGTTTCTTTAAAATTCATGCCATCGCCAGCAGAGCCACCTAGAAGGGGGATGTCTCTTAAGCCATAATTAAAGGCTGAGAGGAGTTGTTCTTCTTTATAGCAAAGTCCATCTACCATCATGAGGGCAAATGGATGAGGTTTTGATGGTGAACGAGCGGCTTGGAATTGATTTACAGCGTTTGCGACTCTTGATTGGCCATCACGAATTGAAAAATCGTCTAAATTTGGAAATACTAAGCTTCTGACACTGAAATGATCATTTAAAAAGCCAAGTGCGATGATTGCCCCTTCTGTATTCCCTTCGAATGTTATTTCTCCAGCGGTGCTACATCCATAAATGGATGTGTGAGGATTTAGTGATACGAGGTCTTTTATGATGGCCGCCGGATTTGTAACTGGTGATATGAACACTAATATAAAGGCGTAGTTCTGTGTTCCGAGCTGGGAGATGATTTCAGCTGCGGCTTTTTTAGAGTTGCTCTCATAAGAATAAGCAACTTTTACGCTTTCATTTGTCTCTAGCAGCGACGATGTGTTCATGAGAAATCTCAATAATTCTATTAGGCTCGGTCATATTTTACGAGTTCAGTTGTTCCCATTAGGCCTGGCTCATGGTTTTCTTACTATAACTATAGACCAATAAGGGACAAAAACATCTATAAATTGATTGAGAAGGGGGATTTTCGGTTTTCTAATTTTTCAGAAGGGAGAGGCAAAGCTCAAATTGAACCCGTATTTTGAGATAAATACCGAATCTTTTTTGGTTTTTGAGTCGGTTTTTCTCGAATCTATTCGCGATTGACGAGTATAGTGATTTGATATTGATGATTTTCACTCATTTGATTGTTGTGTGATTGGGATTTCTAGCTGGGTGGCTGTGTATAACTTTACGTTCTTAAAAATCAACATGTCAGTGTTTGTAGTGTCTTTTGGTCTTTGACGTGATTTTCATTAATATCTTAACGAAAAAACCCAATGGCATTTTTTATTCAGGTGTAAATGACTTGAGAGAAAAACCAGGGTGTTTTGTGTAACCTATTGAAACTACATTGATATATATCTTTTTTTGCTGGTTTTTGACATTCGAAATTATAGTGAAAAGTTCATTAACCAGTTAATAATAAAGGCATCGTATACTAACAATGTGGGGATTAAAGCGGTTAGGTTATTGCTTTAAACTATCATTTTGAGAGAGAATGAACGTGATTGCCATATAAACGACCGAATACATCTCGTGGTTAAAATGTCACAGGGTTGTATTTAATACCTCACTATGTGGCGGTTTTTATTTACGAGAAGGTCTAGCTTCGTTACAGATTTGAAACGTGAAGATTTTCGAGGGACGGGGATCGAACGGTTAAATTAAAAACCGGGGGGCCGTTCTTTTGAATTCACCTTTTAGTCGCGTCACTAATTGGCGCCCGAACAAGAATAGGAGAATAGGAATGATTGGGGGACTTATTAAATCCAATCGCTTTGCAACTCTCGCAGGATCAGCTTTGCTGGCCGGTGGACTTGCTGTAAGCCCTGCACAAGCCGCTGATTTAGGTGGTGATTGCTGTGCAGATTTAGAAGAGCGTGTTGCGGTTCTTGAAGCCACAACAGCCCGTAAAGGCAATCGTAAAGTATCTCTAACCATTTCCGGTTGGGTTACTCAACAATTGTTGGTTTGGGATAATGGTGATGAATCCGATGCGTATGTCGGTACAAGCCTAAATGACCTTTCTAGCCGTATTGATTTTAGCGGTAATGCTAAAATTGACTCTGAATGGTCAGCTGGTTACTCAATTCAAATTAGTGTGAAATCAGATGATGGCTTTACACAGTCTGAAGCTGATGATGACGGTGCTGGAGATGCGCTTGTTATTGAACATAACTACATGTGGATCCAAAGCGAAAGCTTAGGTCGTCTTTCTTGGGGACGTCAAAGTCAAGCAACTGATAACTTGATGCTGACTGATCTATCTGGTGTTCACAGTATTTTTGCTGCTAACTCAGTTAACTTTGATGGCGCTAGCTTTGGTTTGCAAAATGGCGGTGTTCAATCAGGTCTTAATTGGACAAACATTAGCTTCTGTCACACTCTAGGTGTCGGGATCTTTGGTGACTGTTCTGGTGACCGTACAGATAGCATTCGTTATGACACACCTACCATTGCTGGTTTTGTTCTTTCAGCTGGTTGGGGTGAAGACGATTTCTATGATGTTGCATTGAGATATGCTGGTGAATTCGGTGAATTCAAAGTTGGTGCTGCTATCGGTTACACAAAACGTGACCGTGATTCAGGTGCTGGCGGCGGAATTGTTGTTGGTGATCCAGAATATTACCAAGCTGCATTCTCTATCATGCACACACCAACAGGTTTGTTCTTTGTAGCAAACGGTGGCATCGAGGAAGTTTCTGTTGCTGGTCATCCTGATGGCGAAGAATTCTACCTTAAAGCTGGTATCCGCACTCGTATGAATTCACTTGGTGCTACTGTATTCTACGGTGAATATGGTAAATCTGATGATGCATATGCAGTTGGTCAAGATGACAACGGTGCAGCTCTTGGTGGTAACTTGCTAACTGGTTCAGAAATGACACGCTATGGTGTTGGTATCGTTCAAGAAATCGACGCTGCTTCAATGTCAGTTTGGGCTAAGTGGAGACACCATGAAGGTGAGCTTGATACTGCAGCTGGAAACACTGAATTCGAAGATCTAGATATGTTCATCTTCGGTGGCGTAATCTTCTTCTAATCCAAATTGGATAGACTAAGGTTTCATACCTAATAATTAAAGAAGCCGTCTCTTGTAAAAGAGGCGGCTTTTTTATTGTTGAGAGACTTTCTTTGTTTCTTTGCACTGGCCTTGTTTTTCTTGAGCACTGGCTTTTGTTTCCAGAGAAGGGCTTGTGGGGGAAGGTTTTTATGGAAACTTTGCCGGCGAGATGTGTAAGAGAGATTTCGTTCTTAAATTTAAAGCCCACTGCGGTGGCTTTTCCCTTTTTTGGTTCTGGTGCCAGGCTTGCCGCCGCTGGAGCGTGGTTGTGATTTCGGCTTTATAGGTTTCTCATTGGTTGAGGCACCCAAAGGCTGAGGGCGCTCTCCAGATGGGCCCATTTCATCAAGACTGTTCTTTTTGACTTTTGATTTTGTACTGTGTGCGGTTAATTGGAGGTCTTTGCTTGAAAAACTCTTGGCAAGCGGGTCATTAGCTATCAATAGTTCTTTATCTCGAAGCCGTTTGATCTCATCGCGCAGGCGGGCTGCTTCTTCAAATTCTAGATCTTCAGCCGCTGTTATCATACGCTTTTCTAGATCTTTTACTATAGCTTCAAAATTGTGACCAACTGTTGGGGTGGTGCCGTCGGCAACTGAGCTATCAGGCGCAGCGTCATCGTCTTCATATATGCCATCTAAAATATCACCGATGTTTTTCTTGATGGTTTGAGGGATGATGTTATGGGTTTTGTTATAGGCAATTTGTTTTTCGCGGCGGCGCTCAGTTTCATCCATAGCGCGCTGCATGGAACCTGTGATGCGGTCAGCATAAAGGATGACGCGGCCATCCACATTGCGCGCTGCGCGGCCGATGGTTTGTACAAGAGAGGTCTCAGATCTAAGGAACCCTTCTTTATCAGCGTCAAGGATAGCGACTAACGCGCATTCAGGAATATCGAGCCCTTCGCGCAGTAAGTTTATGCCAATGAGTATATCAAAGGCGCCTAGTCTTAGATCGCGCAATATTTCTATGCGCTCTAGGGTGTCGATGTCTGAGTGCATATAGCGTACGCGCAAGCCCTGGTCATGGGCATATTCGGTGAGGTCTTCTGCCATACGTTTGGTCAAGGTTGTGACGAGCACGCGATAGCCCTTGGCGACAACCTGACGGCATTCGTCGATTAAGTCATCAACTTGGGTTTCTGCTGGGCGTATGTCTATGTCTGGTTCGATGAGGCCTGTTGGGCGAATAACTTGCTCTGCGATTACCCCTTGGGTCTCATTGAGCTCCCATGCACCTGGTGTGGCCGAGACAAATACGGTTTGGGAGCGCATATCATTCCATTCCGCAAAGCGCATGGGGCGGTTGTCCATGCATGAGGGCAGACGGAAGCCAAAGTTGGCGAGCGTGCGTTTGCGGTTAAAGTCACCACGAAACATTGCGTTGAGCTGGCCGACTGTGACGTGGCTTTCATCGACAAAAACAAGAGCGTTATCAGGTAAATATTCAAATAAAGTTGGCGGAGGGGCCCCTGACTTGCGCCCGGTTAAATAGCGTGAATAATTCTCAATGCCAGCACACGAGCCGGTGGCTTCCATCATCTCTATATCAAAAGACACTCGTTGTTCGAGGCGTTGTGCCTCTACTAGTTTGTTAACTTTTTTTAACTCGGCTAAACGTTCTTGGAGTTCTAGCTTGATGCCTTTGATTGCTTGATTAAGGGTTGGTTTTGGTGTGACGTAGTGTGAATTGGCATATAGTTTGACGAGTTCGAACTCATGGGCTTTATGACCGGTGAGGGGGTCAAATTCGGTGAGGGATTCAATTTCATCGCCAAACATTGAGATGCGCCAGGCGCAATCTTCAAGGTGGGCGGGCCAAATCTCGATGGTGTCCCCGCGAACGCGAAAGGTGCCGCGGCCAAAAGCTTGGTCATTTCGGGTGTAATGGAGGGCGACGATGTCTGCGATCAGTTGTCTTTGTTCTATGCGCTCGCCCATGGCTAGGGGCAATGTCATGGCGGTGTATGTCTCTACTGAGCCGATACCATAAATGCAAGAGACGGAGGCGACGATGACGACATCATCGCGCTCTAAAAGGGCGCGGGTCGCACTATGGCGCATGCGATCAATTTGTTCATTAACGCTGGATTCTTTTTCAATGAAGGTGTCTGTGCGCGGGACGTAGGCTTCTGGCTGGTAATAGTCATAATAAGAGACAAAATACTCCACTGCATTATTGGGAAAGAAGCTTTTGAACTCACCATAAAGCTGGGCAGCTAATGTTTTGTTGGGAGCAAGGATTAGAGCTGGTCGCTGGGATTGCTCGATTAAATGGGCCATGGTGAAGGTTTTGCCCGTGCCAGTGGCGCCCAAAAGAACCTGGCTTTTTTCTTGAGCTTTCAATCCTGCGACCAGATCTTTGATGGCTGTTGGTTGATCACCTTTTGGGGTGAATTCAGAGTGAATTTTAAACGGCACCCCGCCTTCAGACTTTTCAGGTCGCTCTGGTCGGTGAGGGACGTAAGGGGGGAGTTTTTCTTCATTAGAGAGGGGGTGATTGTCGATTAGAGGTTGGGGCACAAAACCCTCAACGCTTGCCGTTACCTTTGTTTTTTTTATCTTTGCCATGGTTTGAATATGGTATGGGGGAGCTTTAAGGGCAAGTGCCAAAAGCCAATC
>JAJFHF010000196.1 GCA_021775775.1 Hyphomicrobiaceae bacterium | reverse complement strand
GGCTCGCCGCCGGTAAAACCGATTTCTTCTGTTTGTAAATTAAGGGTCTCAATCTCATCCAAAAACGGTTTGAGCTCATCTAAAGTTATATAAACCAAATCATCATTTTTGGGACTGGAGAGAATATAGCAATGCGCGCATTCAATATTGCAAAGGGAGCCTGTGTTAATCCATAAGGTTTTTAATTGATCAAAAGGGACTTGGGCCCGTGTTTCACCTTTAGCTGTAAGATCTGGATCGCTAAATTTGCGCGCAACTTGGCACTCATTGGTTTCAATTGTTAACTCATTCATGACGTCTGTCCCTCGGCTTTTTGCAGACTTTAGCACGTGTTATTGCGTAAAGGCATCAAAAACCACATCACATAAAATCAGAAATTTGTGATCGACTTATCAGAGTTTTAAAGCAAAAGATTATCCGTGGCGATCGTGCGTTTATCTGATTCTGCAAAGGTCAGTGAAGAGCGATAAACTGTACGCCATTCGCGCCGGGCATTGGCAGTACGAGAAAGCCGTTGGACGCTTTCTAAGCGCTGCAAACTACGTGACGGCCCAACATAATCTGAGGTAATCACAAAGGGACGAGGCCGCGATAACATGGCGACCAAACGGTAATAAAGCGCACTAGGGGCGATAGGTTTGGCCAAAACTTCATTTATGCCCGCTTCCATGACTTTGAGAACTTTTTCATGGTTTGGTGAGGCGGTGATGAGAAGGATAGGCACTTTTCTGTTAATGCAGGTCTGGTCATGCCGGATATGATGGACAATATCTCCTGCATCCAAATCGCCCAAAAAAAAATCTGTAATCACGATGTCAAAATGACGATGATAAACCAACTGAAGGGCATTCTCGACAGTGTCAGTCTCAACAATGTTATCTAGTTTTATTCGGAAGTTTAACAACATTTCTCGCACCAAACGGCGCATCATCTTGTTGTTTTCAATGACCAAAACACGTTTATCTTGCAAATTAACAACTGACTTCGACATACCAAATCCCCAACACTACAAGCACATAAAGTAATTATGAACGAAACCGGTTAACAAAGGGGAAAAATTAAGCTAGAGCGTGTCACTGGGGTTTAAACGCCACCAGTCATCCTCTTACCCTCTAAACGAAGAAGGAAGCGAGCTTGCGAGCGAACATGACGCCACAGGCGTCCGGCGCTTAGCGCCGCCCCCTCGGAGGCTCAAGCGCTTTTCGCGCTTGAAACAGCCGTGAGAGATATACAAGGAAGCGAGCTTGCGAGCGAACATGACGCCACAGGCGTCCGGCGCTTAGCGCCGCCCCCTCGGAGGCTCAAGCGCTTTTCGCGCTTGAAACAGCCGTGAGAGATATACAAAGAAGCGAGCTTAGCGAGCGCACATGACGCCACAGGCGTCCGGCGCAAGCGCCGCCTCTCGGAGGGCTTTTCGCGTTAGCGAAAAAATAGCCCGTGAGAGAAAAAATAACATACTCTAGCTACGCCCTTTATGATGCGTTTTCTCCCAATAAAACGGGGCATAGATCAATTGAAACACGGCCCGGTAAGCTGCTAGCGAGATTAAGATCCAATACAATGGTATCGTCAAAATACTAACCAAAAAGCCGCTCAAAGAACGAAAGCGCAATGTAATGACACCCAGCCACATTGTGGCTAAATAGCCAAACAACAAATTGAACCCAGACAAAACCCAAAGCCCCATCATGGCAACATAAACCGGCACCTCATAAAAAGGCATTTGCCAAAAAAGAATGCCAAGGAAAATTGGATGCGCTAAGGCGGCAAATATAGGCCCCCCAATAATCGCCTGAAAGCCAAGAAATTTCCACAACCCTAAGTCTTTTAGCAAGGTCAACGGTTGCCGCATGTGGACTATATAAGTTTGCATCCACCCCTTCAGCCAGCGGGTGCGTTGCATGATCCAGTCTTTAAACTCTGAGCAAGCTTCTTCATAAGTGGTGGAGGGCAAAACTTTAGAAGTATAACCGCGCCGGTAAAGCCGCATTCCCAGGTCCGCATCCTCTGTAACATTATATGGATCCCAACCTCCTACCTCAATCAAGGTTAATTTGCGAAAATGGTTTGACGTGCCCCCTAATGGCAAAGGAAACCCAAAAGCGCAAAAAGCCGGCAAGAGGCCATCAAACAAAGAGCAATATTCAACGCAAAATTGTTTGGTAAGCCAGTTTTGTTTGCTGTTATAAAAATTAAGTTTAGCCTGCACGCTCGCCAGCCTGTCATCACTGCGTGCAAACAAAGAAAGGGCCCGTTTTAATTGATCAGGCTCTGGAATATCTTCAGCGTCAAAGATAACAACAAAGTCCCCTTTGGCCAATTGTAAACCATAGTTCAAAGCTTTTGGTTTGGTTCGTGGTTGGCTATTGGGCACAATCAGAACTTCAAAATAAGGTGGCAAATTTAAAGCGCGCACACTAGCAATGGTCTCCAAATCAACTTCTTCAAGCAATAATTTAACATCGAGTTTGGAGGAAGGGTAATCAAGCGCCATAAGCGCTTCTACAAGTTGGGGCAATATATGGGCTTCTTTAAACAAGGGTACTAAAACCGTATAGATTGGTAGATCTTTATCATTTTGTAAAAAATCAGTGGGTGTCGTTAAATCAAGATTTTCAAGCAAGCCGTTCCCATATTTTGTGAGTAGCAAACAAGAGCCTAATCGCAAAGATATTAAAAGAAAAAAGAAGATGGCAAAGAAAAATGAACCCCACAGAATGACAACAGAAGGACAGGTCCAAATCCCATATAAGCCACCGCCCAGCATCGCGGTTAAAGCCAGATACTGCCATCCGTTTAGGCCACCCTTAGCACACTGAGAAGGGGTTTGCTTTGCCAAGCCATCACACGCTTGTTGTAAAAGTTCGTCTTGATGATTGGATAAAAAAGTTTGCTTGATGAGACTTTTCGTCGTCAGGAAAATCCGCGGGCTAGATACGTCGCCATCTCTGGCTAAATTATTTTGCAGGTTTTTGACATAGAGTTTAAGAGCGCTGGGGCCTATTCCGCGCGGCGCGATCGCCATGCTATTAACGCTTGATAGGGTGCAAGTTGTAAGGTGAGTGTCTTTCAATTGCTCACGATCTTGCCAAGTGGGGGCGAATGAGCTGGCTTGGTCTTGACCTAAAAAATTTATGCCAATCGCTTGTGCCAGCATTTGAACATAAGTGGTCTCATTGATCAGCCCTTCTTGAATAAGATAGCTATCCACACTAACACCGCAAAAAAGAGCGCGAGCAAGCGCGTCTTCAAATACATTTTCAGGGATCAATACGCCAGAAATCAGCTGGCGCAATTCTTCTGAATCAACCACACTTGCATGTGGGGGCTCCAGCTTGGATCTGTTTCGTTGTAAGGTTTCATCATCCATAAAGCAATCATTGTCAGCGCAATATTTATATTAAATTATTTACTACATAGTCTTAAATATGAAGTGCTTAAGCGTTTTGTTGGGTTGTCGGCAATCCCCCAGAGGGCTTATCACCACTTTCATATTGAAGGTTGTTTTGATGGCGTGTAGACGGTTGTTTCTTGGGGCTTCGGCATTGATAACCCTCAACCAATTCAAATAACAAAGCATGGATCTGATCGATATCAAATGTCTCAATCGCATTCTCTAGCGTTCCTAGCTGTTTGTTTAAGTCGCCAAGCTGTAAAAAATCTTCATGGTTACGAATGATGCTTGCGTGCAAAGTAGCTGTGCTATTTTCACTAATTAACAGCTCTTCATAGAGTTTTTCGCCCTCTCGAAGACCAATAAATTCAATGAATATATCCCCTTCCGGGTTTTCCTCATCAGCGACTTCAAGTCCGGAAAGATTGATCATGGATTTAGCCAAATCAACAATTTTTACCGGCTGTCCCATATCCAATACAAACACATCCCCCCCAGTTGCCAATCCACCGGCTTGAATAACCAGTTGAGCCGCTTCAGGGATCATCATAAAATACCGAACTATTTCTGGGTGAGTAACAGTGACAGGCCCACCATTTTCAATTTGATCTTGAAACCGCGCCACCACACTCCCTGAAGACCCTAAAACATTACCAAAGCGGACCATGGTAAACATAGTCGATGTGCTCTCTTGATCCGCATAGGCTTGCAAGCAAAGTTCAGCTAGCCGTTTGCTTGCCCCCATAATGTTGGTCGGTCTAACGGCTTTGTCAGTAGAGATTAGCACAAATAAGTCCACACCATTTTCATTCGCGGCTTGTGCGGCTGTAAGTGTGCCAAAGACATTGTTCTGGAGGCCAACAAACGGGTTCTCTTCAACAATGGGCACATGCTTATAAGCAGCCGCATGATAAAGCGTGTTAATCTCATTATCACGAATGACTTTGGCCAACAGATTTTTATCTTGCACACAGCCAAGCACGCTTACCAACTCAAAGGCCGGGCTATCACCATCTTTTCTTTTTGCAATGATACCAGCTCTTATTTGTTGGATTTCATGTTCAATTTGATAAAGAGCCAATTCAGAACGTTCATAGAGCACCAAGCGAAGAGGCTCTAGGCTTGCCACTTGTCTGACCAATTCAGAACCAATTGATCCTCCAGCTCCTGTGATCAACACGGACTTCCCCAGGACAGTTTTGTCCAGTAAATCTTGCTCAGGAGGAACCGCTGCCCGTCCCAAAAGGTCATCAAGTCCAATTTTGCGCAAATCCGATAATAATGCTTTATCAGAAGCCAGTTCATGCAAGCTTGAAAGGGTTTTTAACTGGACTGATATAGAGGTGAGTTCATTTAACAAGGCCTGCTTTTTACGTCTTGGCAAATTAGGATCAGCTAAAAAAACTTCTTTAACTGATCGTGCTTGAATAAGACTAATAATATTGTTGGGAGAATAAACTCTAACCCCTAATAGCATCTGGCGCCATAATGAAGGGTCCTCATCAATAAAACCAACCAGACAATATTTGGGTGAGTGTGCCAACTCTTGTGCCAATTGAGTTCCCACTTCACCAACGCCATAGATAAGAACGCGAATGGATGTTTCATCAGCTTTGCTTGCCCCGTAAGGGAGCAGGCTTCTTAAAAAATAAGAAAGAAAACTTCGAGCACCCCAGATAAACAAAATAGAAAACAATCCAAACATAACGATCACAGAGCGCGGAACAGCAGAGAGTGTAAATTGGCTCATGTAAATCAAAAGGCACCAAATCAACACTGCTATGCCCACAGACATAACAACTTTAAGGGCCCCCTGGCTGCCATAGAACCGGGTCACAAGTTTATAAAGTCCATTATAATGGAATAACAAGACACCAATGATAGGGGCGCAGATCAATAACAGCCATAATGAAGCACCTTCAGGCCAGTAAAATACACCAAGGCGCAAAGAGTAAGCTGCCCATAAAGCAAAACTCATGAGTGCAAAATCAAGAAACATTAAAATGGCTCTTTTGCCATAGCGAGGTAAGCCAAGCAGCGCTTTCAAAAATCCAGAATCATAAGAACACTGAGAAAGTGAGCGGTGCGGTGTCTTATTTTCTGAGGCATTCATAAGTTTTAAGAACTTTCATTCGCGACAACAAATACAAAACAAACTTGACCAATTGATCACTGATAGCAAGGTGAATATAATGAGGTGTATTTCAGGTCCTATCAATCGTGTCATTCATTCCAAATGTTAATTTTTTCACCATTCTTTTGTAACGCTTTCACGCGATCAGATAAATAACTTTGCAAATTATCTTGTTTATAAGATCCACTATGCACAAAGTGCAAAACAGTTTCAAAATGAAATGGCTTCCAATAGCCAGTTAGCCGAAAAGCTTCAGCCTCTTTACCAGATTTACCAATGACCTTAGATTTATCGCGAGGGAAAAAACTTAAAGTTGGTGTGAAATGAATATTCCAAAGTCGAGAAAACTCACGCTCAGACATAGACTTCCCAGCAAAATCAGTGACTTCTCGAGAGCCTTTAATGTCAAGTTGTACCACGCGGAAATGTTTTTGCATAAAGGTGCGGATAGAAGGTTTGGCAAGATTGACCTTATGTAATTCTTTGCAGTAAGGGCACCCAGATTGCTCATAAATCAAAACCAACTGCTGATTATTGGCGCTCGCTTCATTTAATTCATCATTTAGGTCTAGAAAAGAATCTTCAAACCAAGGCTGCACATAAAGGCCATTTGCGCCCTTTGCAACATCTTTTGTGTTGGTTTCTAATGCATTACTATGCTTAAAACCGACGACAAAAGACCCCCAAATGGCACTGGCAGTTAAAAACGTGCGGCGGGTTAAGTTCATGTGTCCACTCCTAAAAAATAACCTGAATGGTACAAATTCATTGCACTATCAATTGTAGTCTAGCATACTTAAAAAACATTATTCAGCTTAGGTTCATGGTAAACACACTATGGTAAGTTTAGTCCAGCATAAGGACTGAAACATCATAGGCCATAACTCATCATAAATGGCTCATCAGAAGTTATAGTGTTTATATGAAAATAAACTCAATTTGATTATTAACAGCCGTCTAACGATTAATTAAAGTATCCAGATTAAACCGGTATCAATATGATATCACCTGAAATGCAAAAATATGAGCCACCAAAAACGACATACGAGGATTAAACGATTGCAACTTAAACCAACAGTCTCTCTTGCAATTATGGCATTTTTTGCCTGTTTTGTGCTGTATAGCCTTGTCTCACCTGGTTCGCTTTCCAAGGCCTATGCTAAAAGTAACGTCCAAGCTTTTAGCAGCTGTATGTCCAGTTGCCGAGCCAAGGCCAAAGCTTGTTATGCTTCAAAGCAATCAGGTGGTTGTAAAAATAAGCAAATTTCTTGTTTTGCCTCTTGCCAAAGTTTAATCAAGAGCTCCAAAGGCAGATAAAACCGCCCCCCCACATGAATAAAATCTCATCAAAGTTTAGCGCAGACTAGTCAGCCCCCTCGCGCTCCGCCAAGGGACTTTGGTTTGAGGGACTTTCGTTTAACGGCTTTTCGTTAGAATACGATCAATTAAATTCATCAGTAATTTACCTAATATTGGTACACTCAGTGCAAGGACCAACCCTTAATTAAGGTAGTACGATGGCGTGCAGATATTATATAATCCGGCTGATGGGGCTCATAATGGCCTTGTCCCTAACGGCAGGATCTGCTTGTAATCGCCCCTATATTGCACGTACATGGGTTTATGAAACAAAGCAAATAAACGAAATTTCCAAAATTCATATCCATTATAATTGCGGTGAAAAACCGATAAAAGCCTATGACCCGCTTTCAGCTGCTCTTTGGATTATAAAAGCCTATACCCGTTGTGCCCGTACAGAGTGTACGTGGGGCCGCGCCAAAGGCAATACCTATAAAGATGGAACAATCAGAGCGACTTTCGATACCTTTATGGCCAAAAGACATATTCAGGTTATTGAAGAAGGCAAATTGCTTCGCCTTGATTTGCAGGTTGATTATCGCGATCCAAAAACGCCGTCTGAGACAAAAACCTATTACCTTCGTCCAGCTGAATAGCGTTCAAGAGCGTGTTGCTTTTATTGCATTCATAAGACAGTCCTAAACGAAGAAGGAAGCGAGCTTGCGAGCGCACATGGCATCCTGTGAAGGAGGCCCAGCGTAGAAGATCGGCCCGAGCGGAGCCTTAGCGAGCACGGATAAGCTGATCGCAAAGAAAGCGCCGCCCTAACGGAGGCTCAAGCGCTTTTTCGCGCTTGAAATAGCCGTGAGTGAAAAAAAACAGAGCGTGTCCTATGAATTCAATAAAGCACAACACACTTTGGCAGCGTCTTAGTCGTAATTGACCTTATAAAGCCTAATCGCTCGAACGCGGATGAGTGGCATCATAAACAGCAAGCAATTGTTCGCGATCAACTTCAGTATAAATTTGTGTGGTTGATAAACTGGCATGGCCCAACAGCTCTTGAATTTGCCGAAGGTCAGCGCCAGAGCTCAATAGATGCGTTGCAAACGAATGGCGCAGCGCATGCGGTGTGGCCGTATCAGGCAATTGCAAAACAGCCCGCACGCGCTCCATCAACAATTGAAGGATCCGAGGGGAAAGCTTCCCCCCGCGCTCACCGCGAAACAAAGGTTCATCCCCCAAAAGAGCATGCGGGCAAGCGGCAATGTAGCGCTCAACGGCCTCAGATATAACAGGTAAAATCGGCACCCTGCGCTCCTTGCCCCCTTTGCCCCGCACAGTAAGCAAAGTGGTGCCGGTTATCGGGGCTTCATCAAGCGTCAAACTGAGCGCTTCGGCAATGCGCAAGCCTGCCCCATATAACAACAACAACACAGCTGCATCACGCTCAACAATCCAGTCAGCCGTCTCAAGGCCGCGTATGGTTTCACTGGTTGCCAAAGTGTCCATTGCTTTTTCAACCGGCAAAGGCTTAGGGATTGAATGGGAAAGCTTGGGGGAAGATATCAACAGTAAGCCAGGGTTGGACAAATCATACGCGCGCTCTAAAAACTTAAAGAACATACGCGTGGCTGAGAGCGCGCGCGCCACAGAGCGATCGCCGGCCCCTTGGGAGCGCCGATACGCCAAAAAGGCGCGAAAGTCGCGGGCTTGCCATTGGGATAAATCAGTGCGGTTAACGGGCCGATCAAGCCGGCGATGAAAAAAACCAAGCAACTGCCGAATGTCACGGCAATAGCTCTCTAAGGTTTTGTCAGCCAAATTGCGTTCATCGGCCAGGTAGGAATACCAAGCCACAAGCGCTTCATTCAGATCAGAGCTGATCGGCCAATTATCAAAAGCTGTGGTCACACTACAATTCCTATGCGAATCAAAACATAGGCCATCATAAAACGAAACCGCCCATAAACCGTAAACAAAAGAGCCCCCCGTTAAAGACGGGGGACTCTTCTGTCAATTAAGGGCAAAGCATTTTAAATAGGAGTTAAAAAATGCATCCTTAAAACCAAAATTGGGGGGAATAAAAGGCGCCCTTAAAATCCAAGAATAGAACTGAAAAGAACCCCCCTATGCATTCAATGACGTTGGTTGTCCGGCTTCTTCTTTGGTAATTTTAAAGTCTTTATCGTATTTCATGATATATTCGTCTTTACATCAAGAAAGACCTCATAATTTCCTCATAAAAATCTCACAAATAACTCATAAAATCAATGAGTTACAAGGGTAAGTTAAAACAAGAACCATCATCTGGCAAGTCTCTTTTGTCATATCGATGCCCTATTCTTTATGGTAGGGTGAGCGGGCAGAAAAAAAGTTGAACAAAGCCAACATTTTATATCACCAGATCAACATGACCAAAGCAGATCCCTCATCACCCCGTAAGCAACGTCTTGACCTATTGATGGTTGAAAAAAAGCTGGCCCCCACCCGCTCCAAAGCGCGCGATCTGATTAAAGAGGGCCATGTGCGTGTTGATGGCGAGCGCGTGACAAAGGCGGGGCAAAGTTGGGCCACCTCCGCCCATATCACTCTAGAAGACGCCGCCCCCAGCTATGTCTCGCGTTCGGCGGCCAAGCTAGCGCACGCATTGCAAGCTTTTGATGTTGATGTAAGCGGGCGCACAGCGCTTGATGTTGGCGCATCAACGGGAGGCTTCACCCAAATTTTACTCGAACACGGCGCCGCTCACGTCTACGCGGTTGATGTGGGGCACGATCAATTGCACGAAGATTTGCGCGGCGACCCGCACGTGACATCCCTAGAGGGCCGCGATGCCCGCACGCTGAACCATGGTGATTTCTCCATAAGACCAACCATCCTAACGGCAGATGTGAGTTTTATTTCTCTAATGAAAGCCATTGAGCCATGCATGGAACTGCTGGGCCCAGACAGTTGGATCATCGCGCTGATCAAACCCCAATTCGAGGTAACGAAAAAAGACCTAAACAAAAAGGGCGTCGTAAAAGACGAAGCCACAAGGCAAGCCGCGATCACCCACGTGCACGCCTGGTTTGAGGGCCACCGTGGTTGGCACGTCATCGGCCTCACGCCCTCGCCCCTCAAGGGGCATGCGGGTAATCATGAAATGTTGATTTGTGTGGGGCGCGAAGAAACGTCCTAAGGTGAGAGGGGGGCGAGGTTTCTCTCTCTCAAGTTTATTTCTCTCACGGCAAATTTGCGCTTAGGCGCAAATGCCTCCGAGGGGCGCCGCAACGCGGCGGGCTGCGCCATGTCCTGTCGCCTGAGAGAGGCGACACTCCTTCGTCGGGGGGAGAAATTTGTATTTTGGGTGGTGTTATTTTTAATCTATTATTTCTTTCCCTAACCCATCCACCCGAAGAAGGAAGTGAGCTTTAGCGAACGAACATGACGCCAAGGGCGTCCGGCGCAAGCGCCACCCCTCGGAGGGCTTTTCGCTTTTTTAAGCGAAAAAACGCCCGTGAGAGAAAACAAACCAAATCTCTCCCTAACCACCATGCCTCTCCGTCGACACTAAAAGACAAAACCCCATTCTTTCCACCCGAAGAAGGAAGTGAGCTTTTGCGAACGAACATGACGCCTCTGGCGTCCGCCGCGTTGCGGCGCCCCTCGGAGGCTCAAGCGCTTTCGCGCTTGAAATAGCCGTGAGAGAAATAAACTTGAGAAAAACTTAAGAAAATACAAACCTCATCCAGCCATAATCTTGTTGGCCAAAAGCAAAAATGATAGCTTGATACAGTGGTCGGAATGCAAAATAAATAGGCCAAGAAAGGCCAGGTGAACGCGTGGATGAGATTATAAATTCTATGTCAGCAGTTTGCACGATGGTAGCGATTGGATCAACCACGCAAACAAAAGATGCACAAGGCCCAAACAACCCGAACAAGATCACCCCTGAATGCTGCCCATATTGCCCATGCCACCATTTCCGTTGGTGCCGCCGCCACTGCCACAAATGCCGCCTTCTATGCCGCTGGTGTCGCCGTAAGTATCGCCCTAAAGGAGCTGCAACATTAGGACGTTAAGGGCCCACAACCTTGGTCTCTCTTATTTAGCAATCACCCCAACTTACTTAATCTTAAACTGATTGCGCACAGCCA
>JAJFHF010000195.1 GCA_021775775.1 Hyphomicrobiaceae bacterium | reverse complement strand
CGAAGCCTTAGTTTATTTTGAAGGCGATGAATGGTGCATCTCTACCGGCTGTCAGCTTGTGGTTTTTGCACGCGGGCCCAATGGGTTTCGCAAAATGCAACAAATCAAGCGAGTTAAATTACCCATTGCTTTGAGCGCTCAGTCTGCTCAAGGCTGGCGCGATATCATCGTCGCCACTGGCAATCAATCAATTGGTGAGCGGTTTGTGCCATTGCAATTTAATGGCAACTACCCCCCAAATGCCACCACCGTCACCCAAAAACTCAATGAAATCCCATCAGATAGTGAAATTTTACTCCAGGCCCAATAAACGCTAGGCGTTTCACTTAGCAATAAAAATCATCAGTCACGCCCTACACGAAGAAGGAAGCGAGCTTGGCGAATGCACATGGCATTGCGCTTGAAACAGCCGTGAGAGAAACAAAAGCTAACGATCCGAAGAAGGCCGCGAGCTTAGCGAGCGCACATGACGCCCATAGGCGTCCGGTGCGAGCACCGCGCCTCGGAGGCTCAAGCGCATTTTCGCGCTTGAAACAGCCGTGAGAGAAAAAAAGAGAAACAATTGATTTTGTCTCTTTATCGTCAAAATAGACCAAGATTGAACTTTTTGCTATATCATGCACCATCTATAATAAGTCTCATGAAACTCTTATGATGACAAAATGAAGCAATGGATCCGTGAATGAAGCTACAGTTTGGTCGTATTTTATCGCTCACAAGCCACCACCCTAGTCTCCATCCTAGCCTGTGGGGAAAAACGGCTCAATTCTGCATCGGAGCGATCGCATTGCTTGTTTGTGGGTGTCTAGCTTATGTTTTTTATTTGCATCAACGAGATGCCCGCGAAAACTTAGCTGATGGACATTATTCAATTGCTTTTAATCACTATTTATCAAGTGCCAAAACGGGAGACAGCGTGGCACAAAACACCCTAGCAAATCTTTATATGCTTGGCTTAGGTGTTCCCCAAAGCCGATCATTAGCAGCTCATTGGTATTTAAAGGCAGCTCTTAAAGGCTATGGTCCAGCACAAATAAATCTAGGGCAACTTTATTGGAATGGCCTAGGCGTACCGCGCCATGTTGAGCATGCAGTTGGTTGGTTCTATTTAGCTAAAATGGGAGGCAATGAACGTGCAGAAGAGTTCCTCAACTATATGGGACGGACAAATTCTATATTGCCCTTAATGTATGATGAAGCCGTTGTGAAATATAGTGATCTAAAGACTGTAAATGAGCGGTTTAATAAGTTGGGTGAAGCTGTATTTTTAGGGCAATAGGAAGGGCGGCGTAGACAATGAATATCACAAATAAATTTGGTCATTTAACAGATCAACCCACAAAGCCTTTTTTTCCATTTTTAGTTTGGGTTCTTTTTTTCAATGTAATTTTATTTGTCGCCTTCGTCATTGTACAAGAAGGGTTATGGAAAAAAGTCCTCACAACAGATCAAAGCAAAATCTCTTTGTTAATTGTTGCGGTCTTTGTCGCAGCCAGCTTGCATTTGGCCTATCATCTTTATCACTCTTGTTGCTATTTAGAGCGCACCTTTGAACGTCTAGGCATCCGTAAAAGCGTGGTGCCTGTCTCAAGCGGTGCATTGGTGGATGGTTACCTTCAAGAAATGGCCAATATCAACCAAGCTCATTTAAATCAAACCCATTTAAATCAAACCAAGAGCGCCTCCCATCTTGATCAAGCCAATTATATTTTTGAGATCTATGTAGATCAGCTACGCTCTCCTTTAGACATCGGCAACTTTTGGTCAGACGTGCTCATCCGGCTTGGGTTAATAGGGACAATTGTCGGCTTTATAATGATGCTACAATCTTTTGTCTCAGGTCCAGCTCCCAGCGAAGAAAACATTCAAGTTTTGCTCATCACAATGAGCACCGGCATGGGGACCGCGCTTTATACAACCTTTGCCGGCCTTGTCGCTTCAACCCTCTTGGGGCTCCAACATCAATTGCTAAGCACAACAGTTGAGAAAGTCATAGCCGGTTTGATCCGTCTATCAGATCAAGGATCACCAAGTGACAAACCAACCCTGATGCCAAATCAAATCGCCGTAGGGGAGGGATAAGCTATGGCGATACGTGTCGGTTCAGCCAGACGAAACGGGCATAACAATAGAGCTGATCCATTCTCCGATCTGCTTTTCAATTCATTGTTAGGCATATCGCTTTTGTTTTTTGTCGCTATTCTTTTTATCAACCCACAAACCAAAGCTGGTGATGTTGAGATCAAAGCCTATTTTGTCATCACTGTAACCTGGAAAGATTTTAGCCCAGATGACATCGATGTTTGGGTGCAAGATCCAAGAGGAAAAAAACTGTGGTTTCGCCAAAGAGAGATTGGTTTGTTGCACCTGGACCGAGATGATAGGGGCATGGATGATGATAAAATTGAAGTTGATAATGAAATGATTGAAAACCCATTGAACCAAGAAATTGTCACTATAAGAGGGGTCTACCCAGGGCGCTATACAGTGAATTTGCATTATTATAAATCCGTCACAGATAAACCGGTTGAAGCGACAGTGCGCATATTTAAATTGCGCCCGGATTATAAAGTGATTTTGGATGATAAGATCGTTCTAGAACATAAAGGCGTTGAGAAAACAGCTGTGAACTTTACGCTAGGTCTTGATGGTCAATTGCAAAAAATAGATAAAAACCCCAGACGCGTTGTGGTGTTCGGGCAATAAATTATCATCTTTGATGTGGAGATGAATGAGAGGGTTGATATATGTTGGATAGTTTTGGATTGGTCAGCGCATATGTGTCACTGTCACTGTTGCTATTGGCAATGTTGCTCTACACATCTTGGTCCTGGATACTCAAAGCCGTAATGATCAGCGCCGTATCAATGTTTTTTTATATAACCTACCTGTCAATTCCTGATTTTTTTGGTTGGCCGACAGCCCACCATCAGCCAGAAAAACTACAATTAGTGGCTTTATATATTGATGCACCCAATAAGATTTATTTGTGGGGGCATGACCTGGCATTGGGTGTGGAAGGACGCCGCCCAAGAGCTTATGAATTAACTTATACAGTTAAATTAAATGACACGCTTAACAAGGCATCTCACAGGCTAAAAAAGGGGTTTCCAATGATTGTTGAATTGCGCCCCATCGCCCCGGTGCAAGGTCAAATCAAAAACGGTGAGTTAAACCAAAGTGAAGATCTGATTGATTTATTGATTTATGATGTCCCAGAACAGCTATTGCCAGCTGAGAAAAAATAGGCAATCTAAACCAACATTAAATAAAAAGCTCCCTTTAGGGGACTGGTCTAAAGGGAGCTTTTAAAATTATTCGCCGACTTCAAAGGAAACTTTACAAGTCACGCGATATTCTTTTGGCTTGCCAGCTTTGGTCAAAGTCATGCTTTGATCTTGGACCCAAACAGAGCGTACATTTTTAACTGTTTTAGAGGTGCGTTTTACGGCATTCAAGGCTGCATCTTCCCAACTTTTGGTTGAGCTTGCCATTACTTCAATTACTTTTAAAACCGCCATGGTTAAATTCCTTATATTAATACACAATAAGCTATATATGGTTGTTGATCTAACAATCACAAGGCTAGTTGATAATTTTGGTTAATAAAAGATAGGGTATATAGTAGAAAAAACACAGCAGCTAAGAAAAACATCTGTCATTAACAAAAAATATTTTAAAATCAATAGCTAGCCAGCCCAAGTGAAACCAGTTTAACGTAAATTTCTGATCAAAATTGAAAAATTATTTTTGAGCTTTATCGACAAGTACCACAAGCCTTATGAGCTCGTTAAAACTTCAGAGCCAAGCCAAGCAAGCAGATAGTTTGCCGCTTTTAAAGGCGCTTCCTCTTCAGGCCAATAGGTACCGAGCATTTCGCAAAGTGTGCCAAAATTAGCCCCTTTGATTGCTTCATCCCAAATCATAGCTTCATCATAAGACATAGGGCGATAACGGGCCATTCCTTCACCACGCCAAACAATAAGCTCAGTTGGGTCTGACGTGACCTGTGCCTCTGGCGGTGTTTCATCATTTGAAAGAGCAGCCCAAATGGCGCTGGCATTGGTTGTCATTTGTAGCCGGCTAGTGGAGGGGTGCGCGGTAAAGGTTAATAGAGGCCAATCTTCAGGAGCGATCTGGGCCAAGTGTTCTTGGGTCAATACAGGAGCATTTGTCGCGTCAAACGCAGTGTTTAATGCCAATTCAAGACCAGCAAGGTCACCCAATTCAGGCATGCCTTGGAAAGGAGTGGCGGTTTGTAAAAAATGTGCAAAATGGCGACCAAACCACCTGGCATTGGGATTATCTGAAGGGTGGGTTTTATAATAGACTTTACCGGCATTTGAAAACACATCATCGCCTAAATAAAGCAATGTCATAGGGTAGTCATTTTGTAAGAACTCAACAAGCCGTGCGCCGTAAGCATACTGGTAAACATTTAATAAGGTCTCTTTGGTCTCTTTTTTATTCACACAAATATCATCCAAAATGGCATCATTGCCCTCAAGGATTGATTTTTGGAATTTATCTTGAATATCTTTTAATGAGCTTGCCATTGTCAGTCACATCTTCCCAGTATCAAACAAAAGCTTTAGGCCGCTTTTGGTTTAAGCTCAGGGTGGACATCATAAGCAATATCTCTAACTTTTTGCAATTCAGGCAACATTTCAGCCAGAGGAGGGATGTTATCATCACGCTCAATAATGGTTGAAACAGGCCCAAATCGTTTGAGGCAAGCTTTGTACAACTCCCAAACCTCATCACGCACCGGGGCATCATGAGTGTCAACAATATAAGTTTCATGATCACTATGACCAGCCATATGAAACTGAACAACCCGGTCATGCGGGATGCCGTTGATAAATTCTAAGGGGTCAAAATCATGATTAAAGGAAGAGACAAAGACATTGTTTACATCCAAAAGCAACCAACAACCTGTGCGTTTGCTCATCTCACTAATAAAATCCCATTCGGTCATTTCTGAGTTGTTAAACCCAACATAGCTAGAGACATTCTCTAACGTAAAAGGGCGTCCCAGAAAATCTTGAACAATATTGATCCGCTCGCAAATATGATCCAGCGCTTCTTGCGTATAAGGAAAAGGCAAAAGATCATGCAAATTAACCCCATGCACGCCCGTCCAACATAAATGATCTGAAATCCACTTAGGGTCAGTTCGTTTTGCTAAGGTTTTCAAGCCTTGCAGATAGTCCATATCAAGCGGCTGGGTTGACGCGATGGATAATGAGACCCCGTGCATAACAACAGGGTAGCGCTCCACAATTTGATCAAGAATGGCAAGCGGTTTACCGCCTGGCACCAGAAAGTTTTCAGAGATGACCTCAAACCAATCAATGGGAGGGTTGCCTTCCAAAATTTCAGTATAATGTTCTGGCCGAAGTCCCATGCCAAACCCAATAAAGGGCGGGCGCGTTGAGCTTTGAGATGACATGAAAATACTTTCTTGATAAATAATTTAATCAATATAAAAAACACGCCCCTCTTCATGATATGAAGAAGGGCGTGTTAAGCAGTTATTATTTCTTTTTCTCTTCTAAAGAGCCACCAATGTCTGCACATTGTTCTTTAGACATTTTTACAAAGCCATGACCTTTACAGGCATTTTGACCTTTGCAAGCGTTACCAGCTGCTTTACAAGCACTGTGGCCTTTACAAGCTGTTACGCCATAACAAGCAACATCACCTTCATGTGCTGATACTGATGTTGTAACTGTACCGCTCATCATAAGGGCTGCGGCTGCGGCTGCAAGAGCAGCACCTGAAGTTTTTGCAAGTTTCATATTTTAAGCTCCGTTAATTAAACAAAGATGTTTTTGTCTCTTGGCACCATGCCTAGCATTATGCATGAAAGCATTTTGCCGCTTAAGACTAAGTCAGCATAAAACAGATGAAATGTGTTTGGAAAATGAACTCTTCTTCACAATTATTTGAGGTGATCTCTGGGGAGAAATATAAAGACATCTTTAAAAGAGCTGTTGCGAGAAAAAAAGAGAATATAAAGTGTTTAATATGCAAAAAATGATCTAAAGAATAAAAGGGCATACACTGATTAATGACGTTACATTTAATAAAAATGGCGGCCGGAATCTCAACTTTACAAGAGTTAGAGGACAGGCAAACTTACCTAAAGACCCTAAACCGTCCCGAATTGAAGGGGCATCATTTGTCATCAGATCAGTTGGTTCATATAACGCGCTTCTTTCCAAAACGAAGAGACGAGATAACAAAAGATAATGTCTCTAACAATGGGTCCCTTTACTGGGTGTTTAAAAAACGCATCCAGGCCCGCCAAACCATCAGTGACTTTATAGAAGTAACAGGTGAAGATGGCCTGGTGCGCTGCGGCATTATTTTGCAAGGACCTTTGGTGTCCGTCGAGCGGCAAATGCGCAAGGCGTTTCAAGGGTGGCGCTATCTGCCCCAAGACGATGTGCCAAATGATTTAAGAGGCGCACAAAGCCTATCTGCAGATATTCCCTCGACCATGCGCAAAGATTTAGAAGAGCTTTGTTTAATCTAACACACAAGGCGCACCCAAAGGATTAAGTCTTATCCTTATTGATGAATAAGATTGACGCTAATGATGGTGATTTCAGCATAAAAAATTGGTATGAATTAGGGGCACGTTCTCTATAAAAAGTGAAACATGCCTAAAGGTTAAGCTCTTCAAATTAAGGAGTTATGCAATGAAATCATTTTTAACTGTGCCAAAATTAGCAGGGGCAATGATGGTAACACTTTCATTGTTTTTATCAGCTTGTCTGGGACAAGAAGATAAAACATCTGGTAAACCTGTTGTAATGAAAACCATTTCAAATTTTAAAGAACCTGATTCTGTGGTTTTTGATGCAAAGCGCAATCAATTCTATGTAAGCCAAGCAAATTTCAAACAACCATATGGTGGCGGCATAATTTCCACGGTTTCACCAGAAGGGGAAATCACAAACTTAACTTGGATTACAGGCCTAAATGTTCCAAAAGGTATGGCACTTTATCAAGACAAACTCTATGTCGCCGATTCAAATAACCTTATTGAAATTGATATAGTGGCAGGCAAGGTGGCCAAAAAATATTATGTGGCAGGATCATTATTGTTAAATGACGTAACCGTTGCTGATGATGGCACAGTCTATGTGTCAGATACACTGACCAATCAAATATTACGTCTTGTGCCAGGTAAAGCAATTGAAGCTTGGATAAGCGATGAAAACCTAGATGGCCCCAATGGAATAGAAGTAGATGGAGACGTGCTTTATGTGGCCAGCTGGGGTGAAATTAAAGAGAAAAACATGAAAGGACTGCTCGCAGCACAGCCTCTAGGTAAGCTTATAAAAATAAACATTAAAGATAAGTCCATTCGTCCGTTAAGCAAAGAGCCAGTTGGGAATTTGGACGGCTTGGAGTTTGATGGCAAAGGCAATGCCTACATCTCGGACTGGAAAACGGGCACGTTACATCTCATCAAGCTTGATGGTACCATTTTAAAAAGTTTTGATATGGCCAAAATCTTAGGCGTTGAGAGCGCCCGCGGTTTGGCTGACATTGTACATGTGAAAGACAAAGAACAAATCTGGGTAACAATGATGGGAAACGGCACAATGCAGATGCTCTCTATTGGGAAGAAGCAAGAAGCGAAGTAAAGGTTGCCAAATTCATTTTTATGAGTGAAGACTATAAAAACCCAGCACCACAAGGTGCTGGGTTTCTTTATTTAAAAAAGGCCACATCTAAAAAATGAAGCCAATGAAGCCCAGGCACTAATGACTACCGCGGCGCTCTTGTTGCGGACTTGGCACTGAATGTCCATTATTTGAAGAGGCACAAGCGCCGAGCAATGAAACGGGAATAAGCAAAGCAATACCAACACTGCCCAGCTTTTTTAATGAAGATTTTCTTTTTAGAGAAGGTTTTACCAGTCGCTTTTGATGATCCATGAAAAATTCTTTCTGTTGTTTTTCTCATGTCAAAATGCGGCGAGTGAAACCATAAATCAAATCAACTCGCAGTGAGTTTTACCCACGTTTTCGTGAAGTTAATTTAGAGGTCACCTTATTTTGAAGCCACCTTATTTTGAAGCCTACTTATTTTGAAGC
>JAJFHF010000194.1 GCA_021775775.1 Hyphomicrobiaceae bacterium | reverse complement strand
GTTCATCTGAATAGATCTCTCTGGCAAAATCAGGCATGAAAAACATATAAAAATGAGTAAAGTGATCCGCAATGTTCTCAGCCGCCAAAATGATATTACCAGCCAAACGTCCATTAGCTGGAGCTACCACATTTTGCATATCGGCCAATGCAAGTGCGGCGGCCATTGATTGACTAACCGAACAGATCCCACAAATACGCGGCGCATAAACCAAAGCATCACGCGGGTCTTTTCCAACCAAAATTTTCTCAAACCCTCGATAAAGAGGGCTGACAACTCTGGCCTGTTCCACCACATCATCAGCTATATCAAGCTGAACCTCAAGATCCCCCTCAACCCGGTTAAACGGCCCTACGATCAAGCGGCTCATTTCTTTTTCCCTTTAAATTTTTTAGCTGGCAAAACTTTTAAATAATCTGAAACCGCATTCTCTCGAAGCCGCTCCGGCGTTGCCGCCTTCGACAAGGATGCCAACGCCACAAACCAAGCCTTTGGCATATCAGTTGGTAGACCAATAGGAATACCTGCAATTTTAGGGGTCTCAACAAAGGTGTGCCCCGGTTCCTCAAAGCCTGGCTCCGTACAAGCAATACAAGGATACCCCCCCGTTATGCATGAGCCAGATCCATTCCACGGACGTTTATTGCAATCACCCGAAGCTTGTGTCCCTTTACAGCCAAGATTTTCCATCATACACCCAAGCTGACATAATTTTTCGGCGCTGGCCTTATATTCATAAAATTCATTTCTCGAGCAACCATGGTGAACAAGATTACCAGAGATCGCAATGGGCCGATCCAAATGATCAAGATCATCAACACCCATCTGCCCAGACGTTAAATGAAGAAATGTTTCTGTCACCCAATCTGGATGGACGGGGCAACCGGGAATATTAATAACAGGCAAACCACCTTTGGCGACAAACCCATCACCCAACAAACCGCCTTTTTCCTGGCCATCAAATGCCAACCCACAAGCTTCAACATGATTCCCCCCGCCAGCGGTAACCCCCCCAAAGGCAGCACACGTTCCAACACCCACAACTTGGTCCGCCATTTCACTAAGAGATTTAATCAAATCCATCATCGAGCGACCATCTCCGCCGCTTAACATATGAAATTTACCAGTGCCATTTGGCCCCTGGATGACAGATCCTTCCAAACACAAAATGTCTAATTTAACCCGGCCTTCCAAAACATCATCATATATCTGCGCAACTTGCCGCCCTGTCTCGCTAGAAAGAGAAGGGTGCCAAAGCACATGAATACCAGCCGTTTCAAACGCCGTGATAAAATCAGGGCCCTCTGCTCCAATGAGCGATAATGTACAACCGCCACAACCACCAGATTGCAACCACAACAAATTTTTCATATTAGAGGATTTACTGGTCATTCTCACCCTTAGGTACAACAATTGGCAAACACAAACTAAAAACGGCCCCATCGTCAAGGTTGTTCCCACCGATCAAATCACCGCCGAGCTCTTCTGCCATATTATAACTCACATATAAACCCAATCCAGTCCCCTGCCCAATATCCTTGGTTGTATAAAAAGGTTCAAAAATATGACTAAGATCTTGTTCAGAAATTCCCGTTCCATTATCAGAAATTGAAATAATTATTTGTTCATCGCCACACTTACAATCAATTGAAATTTTAGGTGTGCGCTTATCACAAAGCGCATCAAGAGCGTTCTGCATCAAATTTATAATAATCTGGTGAACATAGCCTTTACGAGCAAACACCTCCAAATCAGCGCAGCAATTCAAAGACACATTAGGTTTACGAGGTGCGCTGCTTAAAACCCAATTGACAGCAGTCTCCACCATAGGGCGCAGCATAAATTGCTCAGCCGCATTTTCTTGGCTACTGGAAAATTGTCTTAATTCTTGAACAATATCACTAACACGTTCAGCCCCCTCAAGGGTGCCATCAACCAACGGCAAAATATCATCAAGAATTCTATCAATATTTAATTCCTGGCGCAGTCTATCCAGCTGTCCATCATCAAGGTCGCCATCAACCGCCTTTAGATATTGCGTAATTTTTACGCCATAGGTTTTCAAGGCGTGCATATTGCCAAATACAAAACTAATCGGGTTATTCAACTCATGAGCAACGCCGGCAACCAAGCGACCAAGCGCGGCCATCTTTTCTGAAAAAATAAGTTGTTGCTGCGCTTCTCTAAGAGTGTGGTGTGCCTGATCAAGTTTTTCATAGGCCCGGCGCAATTCCCCTATCGGGCGGCCTATCAACACGATCCCGACAACCTTGCCCTTATAGTCAAAACGCAAAGAACAATTCATCGATAAAGGAACATTATGATTGTCAACATCAACGACAGACATTTCATAATCATCAATATGTTCTTTGGCCAGCAACTGCTCTGACATCTTGCTAGCGAACTTCTTTTGATCTATGGCGAAAATATATTCCAGATGGCGCCCTATAAGCGAGCGCTCTTTATATCCTGTTAAATGTTCAAGAGCCGCGTTAACTTGCTGAATTTTTCCATATGTATCACACACAATCAGCACATCAGTCATCGAACTTAAAACGCTAGAGATAAACTTTTGAGCATCCTCAAGTTCAACATTTTTTTTCTCAAGCTCAACCTGACTTTCAATCAGGTCCGCATACACACTATCCATTTTATGGATAACTTCAATCCAAGCACTTTCCCCCGTCGTGCTTAATTCCAAATTTTCCTGGCCGCCCACCTGAGCAATTAATGAAGGATGCTCTCCCTTTTTTTCTTTTAAATGATCAGATTTGATTTGTGGGGCCATTTATTCAGTGCTTTATTTTTTGATATCTACCTTGACATCCAATTGTTCAATTTTCTCTAGTCCATATCTCTCTAGCTTACCACGTAATCCAACTCTTGAAAGGCCCAGTTCTTTCGCCGCCTTACTTTTATTCCAACGATGCCTAATTAATGTCTCATGCAAGATTTTAGCTTCCAGCGACTCTATTCTATCTTTCAAAGATCCATCAAAGCCCGTCAACATGGCCAATTGATCCTCATCTTCCTCAGGCGCCGCCATCACCACACGAGGAGAAAGCAACTGTGAGCCAAGCACACTATTGTCAGGTGCCATAACCAACATACGCCGAATTTCATTTTGCATCTCTCGCACATTGCCCGGCCATTGATAGGCCTTCATACATTCCATAGCCTCTGGCGCAAAGCCGCGGGCTTTTTTACCCAATTCCTTGGTAGCCTGTTTTAATAAAAAATCAGCCAATGCAGGGATGTCACCAGCGCGATCTCTCACAGCTGGCATATTAACAATTATGCCCGCCATGCGAAAATACAAATCTTTTCTAAACCGCTCCAGGCGCACTTCTTCATCAAGATCTCTGTTTGTCGCAGCGATAACCCGAACATCCACCTTACGTGTTTTATTTGACCCAACGGGCCTAATTTCACCTTCTTGTAACACGCGCAATAATTTAACCTGAAAAGCTGGCGAGACCTCACCAATTTCATCAAGAAAAATAGTGCCCCCATCCGCGCGTTCAAACAAACCCATATGGTCTTCAACCGCGCCGGTAAACCCACCTCTCTTGTGCCCAAACAATTCACTTTCCAAAAGTTCATCTGGCAAAGCGCCGCAATTTTCCACAACAAATGGTTTGTTCCAGCGCAAAGAATTATAGTGTAACGATCGCGCGGCAAGTTCTTTGCCTGTACCAGAGTCTCCCGTGATCAAAACCGAGATGTCATAGGCTGCAATCTGGCGCAAGGAAGAACACACATCATTCATAGGGCTCTCAGTTGCCCTTATGATGCCATCGTCATCATTATATCTCTCTTTTAGTTTGGCCCTGCGGCTAGAAACTGTGCTCTCGGCACTTTTGGGTATCATCCGCAGTTCAATAGCAAGCAGCTCATTTTGGCGTTGCAGATCAAAAAGTTTCGCCGCGTTCGTTAAAGTAAGAATGAGCTCTTCAGGCTTCCATGGCTTGGTTATATATTGATAAATCCCAGCTTCATTCAAACCCGTAATAATATCTTCCGCATCTGTGTATCCCGATATGATGATGCGTATGATCTCTGGCCATTTTTCACGAACCTGCTGCAAGAACTGCACGCCCGTGGTCCCCGGCATGCGCTGATCGCATAAAATAATCTGGACCCACTCTTGTTCAAGTATTCCTTCTGCCTCTTGTGCACTAAGAGCAGTTTTCACATCAAAATCATCGTTTAAATTGCGCTCCAGCGCCTCTAATGAGCGCACTTCATCATCAACAATGAGGATCGTTGGTTTTATCTCATTCATGATGCTTTTCTTTCTTCAAACTTAAACCGTTGATCACGGTGGCGGGCCAGCGTAATCGGCGTACGAGATTTTGCAATTTTATGAACAAAATTATAACGAGCAACATGATAACTAGGATCAAAGCCAAAAAAATTCTTTTTCATCATTTCAAGTTCTTCTTGGCGATAGCTCTCTAATGGTTTGATCTTTTCATCTCGTTCACGTCGTTGTTGTTTTGAAGAAACCATATGATTAAATGTATCACCCTTAGATAATAAAACGGCGCGAGATTTCACCCTATCATAAAAATCTTCCCGCTTATAATCCAGGCATAAATCAACCAACCCTAACGCCGCGGCCCCCTTAACGCCCATCGGCAAACGTTGTTCTAAAATACGCTTCGCATTATCAAGGCCCGCATAGCGCGGTAACAAATACGACCAATATTCAGACCCATATAAATTTCCCATATCCTTATAATGCGGGTTGAGAATAACACCGTCACGCGCCCAAAACTGATCACACGCCCGTGCCAGAAAAACGCCGCCAGCCCCTGCATTTCCATTTAACGCCGCGATGGTGACTTTATCCGTTGTTGTTATAATTTCACGCGCCAAATCATCAATCTTATTGATATTACTACATGATTCTTGCGCCGGGTCTTCATTCGCTTCTATCAAATTAAGATGCATCCCGTTCGACCAAAAATCGCGGCCGCCATGCAAAACAATAATTTTTGTATTTTGCACAACCGCTTGGCGATAAGCCACTAATAACCGCTCACACTGGTCGCTCGACATCGCCCCATTGTAAAAATTAAAGTGCAGATGACCAACCCCGTCGGCCTCACTATAACTTATTTCCTGATACCCCTGCTCATCATCAATCTCAATCTGTGGCAAACCAGCAATTTCTTGTTTCAATAATTGTGTGGCTGGCAGCTTAAAGGGTGTATCACTATGTTTATCCCTTACATGTCCAATCCAAATAGCACCATCTTTTGTAGCCCGGCAAATCGCTGGACCACAAGAGGCAATCACAGCGCCGCACGCCCCGTTCATATGACGTGCTCGGTGAGCGTCATAAAGATAGAGTTTGCGGTTAAACATCTCATCTAAAACACCTGGCACCCCATCGGCACTGCGTATTTTACGAAGGACCGTCTCCGTTGCATCATTTTGCCAATCAATTTTTCTATCACTCTGCTTCATGGCCGATTGCCATTCCCCGTGCACATCTTCATCGTGATAATTGAGCGGCCGTGGGGTAAAATTACCAACTGAAATTTTTTCCAAGCTATTTAAAACGGCCGTGACCGCCGCTTCTGTCACCTCATTACGATAAATACTAGATTTAGAGTTTTTGGACAGGTCAAATGTCTGCATATCCCATATCGGACCAGCATCCATTTCAGCCACCGCTTGCAACACACTCACCCCCCATTGCTCTTTGCCCTTTAGCACGGACCAATCAATTGATGAAGGCCCGCGATCTCCAATAGGACCAGGGTGAACAATGAGACATAAATGGTTTTCCCAAATACTTTTTGGGATCGCTCTTTTCAGATAGGGACAAAGTATAACATCAGGAGCAAACAGTTGAACGGCCGATAATGTCGTTTCATCATTGATGTCAAATTCAATTGAGACCTCATGGCCGCGCTCTTCCAGTTCCACAAATATACGCTGAGAAAGCGCATTGAACCCATGAATGAGCAACAAGATCCGCATTACATCACACTCCAAATCACAAAACGCTCCATACCATCGCACCATTTTCCATCATAACCCCAACACCAATATAGATGGCCATACAGGCAACAGACCCTTGGACAAATTTAAACGCCCCCGCGGCCTTTTTTTCCGACAAACCAACCGGCCAAGAAACCGCATAGGTAAGCAAAGCCATACCAACGATAGAGCCAATGCCAAACACAAGCACATAGGCAAGTGCTGTGCCGACATCTTTGGTAGCAGCAGCCGTCAATGCAATCAGCCCGGCAGACCCCGCAGCGCCATGCATCAAACCAACCAAAAAAGCACGAAGCGAAAAACCATTTTCATGGTTATGGTCATGGCTATCTCCCTCATGTTTAACTTTTGCCCCCGCATGACTATGCGCGTGAATGTGTTTTTTACCATCTTCGTGCTGATGAATATGAAAATGAGTTTTTGACTTATACAATTTCCAAAACACATTCACACCAAGGGCAACAAGCAGAACCCCAACAAAAAATTCAAAGCCCGCACTAACGAAATCACTTAAAACCACACCAAAACCAATAACGATTGAGCTTAAAAGGAACAATGTCGCGGCATGCCCCATACCCCAAGAGGCGCCTAAAAAAGCCAAGCGCTTAGGGGAGGACTTTCCCGAAACAGACAAAGCCCCAACCGCTGCCAAATGGTCAGCCTCAAGCGCATGACTAAGACCAATTAAAAACCCAAGAACAAGAAAACTAAGCATTAAAACACCTCAACAAATTCTAGGTAACTGTTCACCAGCCAACCAGTCAACAATGCGGTTCCCACCAAAGGCCGTTTCCATGGTTACAAACCCCATATTATCATCTGTCACCAATCCAATGATGGCGGCATTCTCTCCGAGAGGATGTTGGTTCATCGCCTCTAGCAAAACAGTTGCATCTTCAGGCGCACAAATGGCAATAAGCTTGCCCTCATTGGCCACATAGAGCGGGTCTAGACCAAGCAATTCACAAGCGGCTACAACTTCTTTGCGCATAGGGATGGCGTCTTCTTCCAACTGCATACCCACACCAGATTGCTGAGCAATTTCATTCAAAGTGGTCGCCAAACCACCGCGTGTTGGGTCACGCAAACATTTTACGCCAGGCACGGCCGCCACCATCTTAGCAACAAGGTCATGCAAAGGGGCGCTATCAGATACAATCTTGGTTTCAAATTCTAAATTCTCGCGAGACGACATGATCGCCACACCGTGGTCCCCCAAAAATCCATTGATCAAAACAACATCGCCAGGTTTTGCCAAGTTACCGGCAATGTTGACCCCATCAGGCACAAGCCCAATCCCAGTGGTGGTAATGAAAACCCCATCACCTTTGCCCTTTTCAACAACCTTGGTATCCCCAGTTACAATCGGCACACCCGCATCTTTTGAAGCGGCCGCCATAGAGATGACAATCTCTTCAAGCTTTGATAATTCAAACCCCTCTTCAAGAATAAAACCAGCAGCAATGTACAAAGGTTTGGCCCCCGACATAGCCACATCATTTATAGTTCCATGTACAGATAATGAGCCGATATCACCGCCGGGAAAGAAAAGCGGTGATACCACATGCCCATCAGTGCTCATAACAAGCCGGCCAGGATCCACATTAAAAAGAGCCTGATCATTCCCCTGTCTGAGCAAATCATTATCAAAATGCTTTACAAACAATTCTTCTATTAATTGCGCCATGGCCCGCCCCCCAGAGCCATGTGTCATATCAACCTTGCCTTTGCGCATATTTATCCGCGTCGGAAACCTTGAGGTCATTTTATTCATGAGACTTTCGCCTTTTGTCGTTTTTTCGGTTTACTCACCTGATCAATTCTAAACCGTCCATAACTCCAATAAGCAGCACATGACCCTTCTGAGGAAACCATGCAAGAGCCTTGTGGATTCTCTGGCGTGCAGATGGTGCCAAACAATTTGCAATCAGTTGGTTTTTTTGCACCGCGCAAAATGGAAGGGCATTCACACCCCTTAACATCGCGGCCCGTGCTTTTGGTAATATCAAACAGTTTTTCTGTATCAAAATCTGAAAATTCCGGCCTGATTTGCAAAGCACTGTAAGGAACATCACCAAGCCCGCGCCATTCAAATGTACGGCGCAATTCAAAAACCTCACTCACGATTTTTTGCGCTTTAAGATTACCTTCAGGTGTCACAACACGTGTATATTCATTCTCAACCTCAAAGCGTCCCTCATTGATCTGGCGGATCAACATCAAGGTTGATTGCATAACATCCAAAGGCTCAAACCCAGCAATCACCACTGGCTTTTGAAACTCTTCAGCAAAAAAATTATAAGGCTGACTACCAATCACAGAGCTCACATGAGACGGCCCCAAAAACCCATCAATAGAAACGCTTCCAATTTCTCGAACTTCGGGCGATTGTAAAATATGCTGAATGGCGGCAGGTGTCAGAACATGGTTACAAAATACCGAAAAGTTTTTCACCCCCTCGCGCTGTGCTTGTTTAATGATCACAGCTGAGGGCGGCGTTGTGGTCTCAAACCCGATGGCAAAAAATACAACATGTTTATTAGGGTTTTCACGCGCAATCTTCAGAGCATCTTGTGTAGAATAAACCATGCGAATATCAGCGCCGGCAGCCTTTGATTTTATCAAACTCTTTTTCTTACTAGCAGGCACCCGCATCATATCACCATAGGTACACACAATAGCCCCATGCCGCTCAGCCAGCTCAATCGCATTATCAATCCGCGGCACGGGCAACACACAAACAGGACAGCCCGGCCCATGAACAAAATGCACATTCTCAGGCATTAAATCTTGAACACCATATCTAAAAATCGCATGAGTGTGCCCACCGCAAAATTCCATTAAATTATACTGGCGCCCAGTATCTGCCTGACGCACAATTTCAAGGCTTAATTTTTTCGCTAAGTCTTTTTGTCTATATTCATCAACATATTTCATTGTGAGAACTCCGCAACTTCTTCATCCAAAACCCCAGCTTCAGCCATCAATGAGAGCGTTCTTTTTGCTTCTTCAACACTCACCTTGTGCAAGGCATAGCCCACATGCACCAAGACAAAATCTCCCACATCAACATCTTCAACCAATGCCAAAGAAATTTCTTTCTTCACCCCTTCCAAGGAAACAACTGCATTATCATTATCTGGTTTCAGTTCAACTATTTCTGCTGGTAATGCCAAACACATTTTTAAAACCTCCCTTTAAGCTGATGTTGCTATTTCTGGTTTTTGAATAGTAGAAGACGGAGCAATTTGGCAGATAGCGCGGTTAGCTCTAACCCATTGATACCACCCCTCCATACCCTCGCCACTTGTCGCCGAAACCTGCAAGACCTTGATCTTAGGATTCACTTGCTGTGCATATGAGATGCATTTATCGACATCAAAATTAAGATGCGGCAGAAGATCAATTTTGTTTAAAAGCATCAAATCCGAGGCATGAAACATGTCAGGATATTTGAGCGGTTTGTCCTCTCCCTCAGTGACAGAAAGAATGGCAACCTTGTGCGCCTCGCCCAAATCAAAAAGAGCGGGGCAAACCAAATTACCAACATTCTCAATAAACAAAACACTGCCCTCTTTGGGCTGTAAATTTTCAAGCGCATGTCCGACCATATGGCCATCAAGATGGCAACCCTTACCCGTATTAATCTGAATGGCAGGCACACCCGTCGCACGAATACGTTCAGCGTCATTTGCCGTTTGCTGATCCCCTTCAATGACGGCGATATCGAGCTCATCTTTGAGGTCTTCAATGGTTTTTGTCAGCAAGGTTGTTTTGCCTGACCCAGGGCTAGAAACGAGGTTAAGAGCCAACATCGAATGAGCGCGAAAATAATTTCGGTTCGCGTTGGCATAACCATTATTCTTAGCCAGAATATCAGTTTCAATTTGAACCATCCGCGCCTGCGACATCCCTGGCACATGAGCGTGCGCCGGGCCGCTCCCAAAATCAATCAAACCATCTTCATGATGATGCTCATGATTGTGCGAGTGATCATGAGACTGGCTTGTTTCATGATTGTGTTTTTTACCGCCTTCAATTTTAACTTCACCTTCACTACATCCACATACGGTACACATCAGTTAACCTCCATATCTTTTATACGCAGCTCATCACCGCCATTGATCTGCACTTGATGGCTCCCACAATCAGGGCAAGCGTCAAATCTTTCCTTAACAACCACTTTTTGTGCACAAGGCATGCACCAAGCATCAATTGGTAAATTTATAACTTCTAATTTTGAGTGATCGGCAATCGTGCCCCTGGTCACGACATCATAGCTAAACTGCAAAGCTTCAAGCTCAACACCTGCCATAGGCCCCACCTCAAGCCTGACACGTTTAACTTCTTTAAAATCTTGGGCGACGGCCTGATCTTCGATGACCTGCAAAATCCCTTCACAAATCGACATTTCATGCATCAATTCATCCTCACTTGATAAGGAACACAAGGGTCAATTGCCTCAATAATCATAGGGGCCAATGTCCCTTGGTCTGCACACCCAGAATTCACCAGACTTTTCAAACTATCACACACCACACCGCGCGGGTGAAAATTCCATTCGGTCGGGGCCAGGATTTTATAGTCAATAATTTCATCACCTTTAAAAATAGCAGAATGTGTAAGCTGACCTCTTGCTGTCTCCACCTGACCAAAACCCAGCCGTACCTCACTGTCATCAGTCTCACACTCAAAAGAAATCAGCCCAATAATTTGTTCAGATATTCTGGCCAATTCAACAAGCCGCGCAACTTGGCGCGCCAACAATCCAGCCCCATAACGATCTATCAAAACACTCACCAATGGGTGGTCGTAATTTCTAGCAAAAGAGCCTGTTTCATAACAAGTCCCATTCCAATCCGGTTCACAAATAAACTCATTGCCCTGGTCCCCATGCATCTGCTGAACCAATTCATCGGGGCACAACGCGGGCAGAAAATTAGGTTCGGTACAACCAACCCCTTGCCACTCATTTTGATAGAGGCTGTTGATATAATTTGCGGGCACTGTTGTGTCACTCACCGCCCAGCGAGCGAGTTGATCATCATCACGCAACCCCAACCACTCTTTCGGCGAACAGTTAAAAATATGCTGACCTAGAATTTCATCCAATTGGTTGGCGATTTGCCTGATACCCGCTTGCGTATCACATTGTGAAATTTGAACGCCGCCTGCCCCATCACTTACCGCCGTTTTCATTTTACCCACCAACCCAATAATATCTTGAAATGGAACAGAAGCAAGATCCGGTTTTGCACCAAGATCCCATCCGGTAAAAATACGCAGCAAATGTTCTCGGGCATTTTCGCATAGAACCAGCAATGCCCCAGCTGTTACATCCTCATTTGTTCGAGGAACAAGACGACACGCACTCGCACTTGCCTGCGCATGCGCTTGGCCGCAGACATTAAAAAGAACGGGTAAAATTTCGACGGCCTTTGAGCGAGGCTTGCCCTTTAAGAAACTCGCAAAATCAGTTTTTCGGCTGGACTTTATGTAAACATCTTTAACACCACCATTTGCTTCCATAGCAGGCTCTGTCAAGGCAGTCCCGGTCGGGCCCAGCTCAATCCATACGCTGATTTCACCCTCAATACTCATGCCTGATTTTCCGCTTCCGAGTCATCAAGAGGATTTGGTGATTGCCTAAAGCCCCTCAAAACATCACGCCGGCTCAGCTCAGGCGGTGGCCCCTCACTGACCTGTTCCTCTAGCGCCTGGCCCACCTCATCTTCAGGTACAGGCAAACGCCCGGCCCATATCTCTTTCATGTCCTCATCTTCGTCAGGCTCATCGACATCATCACGCACCCTCATAACTTCATCCAAAGCCGCCCTTGCGGTTTGCAGGGCGCTTTCCTGATCAGCAAATTCAAACACAGGGGAAAACAATGAACATGACAGATAAAACCCTATATCTTCCTCATGCCCAACAATAAATTGAAACTGACCATTGGGCAAAGCATGCGATTGTTTCGACCCAAATTTTTTGCCTTCAAGCTCATTGGCATCCCCCGCCATGGGAAGCATCATTAAGTTCATAAACCAAGGAGTAAGCAAAACGCCCAGATAAAAATCGCCATAGGGCTCAAAACCGATCGCATCAACCGACAATTTCTTATTCAACACAGGGACACCATCCATGCGCGTAACTTCGATTGTCTGAAACAGATCAATCAGCTGATTACGAATGTCTTCACCTGTACGCTCAACGATTTCATCTGCACATGTTTTATCCATGGTTATTTTTTCACCACCATGAACGCGTCTTTATCACCATCACAATTAGGGCAAGTCCAATGGTCAGGCAGTTTTGAAAATGGCGTACCAGCTGGAATTTGCCAATAGTCATCACCTACAGCCGGGTCATATATCTGCCAACAGATATTGCACTCTAACAAACTGTTATCATTGAGCTTATCAGCATCGCCGCCAAATGACCCATTATAAAAAGACGACTTCATTTCGTTCATCTGTAGATTTCCAAAATTTCGTGCAACCGTTCTGCACTGTCTTCCAAATCTTCTTGAGCGGCACAAACCACCTCAGGCACATCAACAATTTCAATTGAATTTAAAATCATAGCAT
Source organism: Hyphomicrobiaceae bacterium (assembly GCA_021775775.1). GTDB lineage: Bacteria > Pseudomonadota > Alphaproteobacteria > Rhizobiales > HXMU1428-3 > HXMU1428-3. The sequence goes on along the minus strand of JAJFHF010000194.1, from coordinate 21,492 downwards.
CTTGGGAGTTGTAATATTGAACCCACCAAATATTCTTAGTATCGGTGCTTGAAATACGACAATTACCATAACCGCGTGACAACACAACGGTGCTCCCTTTACCCGTTTTGGCTGCCAAATACACAAGATCTTCTTCAGTGTGCGGCAAGAGAGACAAGTTGATATTGTGCAGTGGGTCGCCAGCTTTGTATGAGCTTTGCTTGTCGTCAAGTTCCGATATCAACGACGGCGCATTGAACACACCATCAGGTAACTGAGCATCAATAGCCCCCACGCGCTCACTGGCATTTTTAAAAACGCGCTCACGTACAGCGCCGGGATAATCGACAATCTCAACAGTATCACGCGACAAATTACCGTCATCGCCAAAATGAAGCACACGCCACACGCCAGCCAAAACAGATTCCTGCGCCTGGACATCAGCCCCGCAAACAATAGAGACCTCACCTTCACCCAAAATTTGGTTAACCAAACCCAGGTCAACTTCCCCTAAATCCCCAAGCTCAATCACCACCGGTGAACTGCCCACCTTATAGTTTTTCAAAGCGGCAAGAATGTCTTCTAATTTTTGTTTCCCCGCTTCCATACCAACAATGTCTTCAGGTTCAGGGGCGATCGGGCGATCAAAAACAGCCATCTCTCGTGGCATTTCCATATATTCAAGCTTTTCGCCATCATCACCCTCAGATTGACTCCCAGGTCCAAATGCTGGTGGAATTAATGAATTAGACATTATCCGCTCCTTTTTCAATTAACTTGTTTACAATAGGCGCTTGTTGGGCTGACGCATCCACGCTAGGCGCGGGCGTATCGCAGCCCTCAGGCATTTTAAAGGCTGGAGGCTCGCTCGGTTCCTTGGCTAAGATTTCATTGATTTGAACAACATAATCTGTCCAATCAAGCACACCGCTTATCACCCCCAAATATTCCCCATCTCTTAAAAACACCAAGCTTGGAAAGGAAGAAAAGCGATAGCGCCTCTGCAGCGCGCGCTCACTATCACGTTCTAAAATAGCTGGTTTCAAGCCACCATTAGAAGCCTTCACCAATTCAGGAAGGATCACAGCAACATCATGGACCAAAACCAATCGATCAGGGTCACCACCAATAAAGAGGATCACATCACCGTTTTTCTGCGCGAATTCATCAACATTACCTTCATTAACAACACTGATATTTTCTCGTTTTATAATATCGTCAATCAGAGGTGAAAACATAATTTAATTAACTCCCTTTAAACGTCACAAATCTTGTTGGCACTGATTAAATCTGGAAATAAATGATCTATTTCGTTATCACCAGCCATCACCTTCTCGAGCGCTTCCAATGCTGAAACGATCCTCATTGCTTCTTCTGGTTCAATAACTTGCCTAGCGGCATTAATAAAAACGAGCACCCATGTCCCCACCGGCTGATCGCCGATCAACATGGTATCAATTTCATGGCGCACACCCTTAGAGTCACAAACCGCAAACCCAAAACCCGTTTCAATTATTTTCATCGGAACGCCGATACACATCAGCTTTTTCCCTCAGGAATTTGGTTCAAGACATTTTCCATTTCCTGATCAAAATCTTCCGGCGCGCGCCAGCGATCATTTGAAATCACCCTCACATCACCATGTCGACAAGCCTCATCTTCAGAAGGCCTCTCACTTTCATATCGGCTAGGCACCATCACAGAACAGGCCAGTGTCTCATCTTCAGGGAGGGGAACATCACGTTTTTTAGGGACAATGTCCAGTTGCGCCATATAGTCGAGAGCAACATCAATTGCCGGCTTGATTTGAGCTTTCACTTCCGGGCGAAGACTGCCACCAAAATCATCCAACTCCACAGGCTGCACACCGACAAGCAACAATTTCTCAGGAGGATCACCCATCATCTCAGCCATAGATAAAACTTCTTGAAAGCCCGTTTGATGCAAAGAGATTTTTTTGACGCCCATAAATTTAGGGACATCTTCCCCCTCCACCCGCTTTAAAGTGCCAGGCGGTAAATTATAATCAACGGCATCAAAGACGATGAGAACATCACAATCACGAACATGCTGAACCAAATAGATCCCTTGCGTGCCCCCATCCAGTAAAACAACATTATCACCAAATTCATAGGTCCGGTGCAGCTCATCAATCGCTCTGACACCAAAACCCTCATCGGCCCAAAGCAGGTTACCGATACCCATTATCAAAATGTTTTTCTTATCTTTCATACGCCCCTCCACTGGCATTTGAACGCGAATGCATGCAAAGCATTCAACATCAAAAATGAACACAACGCAACAATAATTGAAAGATTTCTTATCTATTTTAAAAAAAAATGGATAGTTTTATTACTTTTTGTCATTTTTCATACGTTAATATTAATAAATTTCGCCTCATACGGACGTTTCTGAATATAAAACAGGTCCACGAAAAAAAATGGCGCTCCTAGGAGCGCCATTTCAGTTAGTGTGGGACAATTATTATTTTTATTCATCCTCAATTGGAACGATTATCCTTAAATGTTCTCCAACCCGATATCATTGAGCTGATGATGGATTGGCGTGACATAATATCTTCACGCACAGCAACATAGACATGGGTAATGACGAAACAGATCAGCATCCACATTCCCAAATGATGCCAGGTATGAACATCTTGGCTTTGCCCAAATAACGGGTTCACCCATGATGTAAAGAATGTATGTTGCCATGTGCCCATTCCCGTACCTTCACCATATAATGAAAGCCCGGTAATGATCATAAAGATCGTTGTCCAAACATACATTATATGCATAGCAAGCAGCGCAAGCGGATTATGCCCAACATACTTTTTAGGCTCAGGAATGACCAAGGCATACCATTTTATTTCATGCCAAACTTCACTCCAAAATGATGTCCTCCACACAGGCGGAAGAAATATTTCGCGATTATGTCTGTTCCCAACAATGGCACGCCATATGCGAACGACAAAACCGATAATCAAAATATAAGCCGCGCAAAAGTGAAAATAGCGAATATAGCCCATTTGAAAATGATCGGAAGCCTCGCCAGAGGAAACTGATTCAGGTGGAGCCCCGATCAAATAACCGGTAACACCCAATACCAAAATAGCAAAAGCCTGCGTCCAGTGCCAAATCCTAATCCATGGCCCATAAACATAAATGGCTTCTTCAGTATGAATTTTTGCAACACTCATAACAGCTCTCCCTATCTGACTTTAACGTCAGCCAGTGTTTCACCATCTTCAGACATCACATGGGTAGAACAAGCAAGACACGGGTCGAAACTATGAATGGTACGCAATATTTCCACCGGCTCTTCAGCAACCTCAACCTTTGTGTTCATAAGCGAAGCTTCAAAAGCACCAATATTCCCTTGGTTATCTCGCGGAGAACCATTCCATGTAGTTGGAACCACACATTGATAATTATCAATTTTGGTATCTTTGATTTTAACCCAGTGACCAAGGGCACCGCGCGGCGCCTCAGTAAAGCCAAGACCTTTGATATCTGAAGGCCAAGTGCTCGGGTCAAATTTTTCGGTGTTCGCTGTTGTGCTATCACCGTTTTTGATATTATTGACCAATTTATCTAGGAAATAGAGTTGCTTGTCTGCAGCCCATGCTGCTTCCAAAGCACGAGCAGCCGTTCTTCCCAATGTTGAGAAAAGAGCCGAAATAGGCACATCAAGAGCTTTAAGAGTAAAATTAATTTGCTCTGTAAAGTACTCATGCCCTTGTGCATAACCAACCACATAACGTGCAAGCGGCCCAACTTCCATGGCGTGCCCCTTCCAACGAGGTGCTTTAATCCATGAATATTTAGCCCCTTCATCAAGCTTCTTGATGTCAGTTTTTGTGCCTTCAAAATTCGGGCCCAGCTCATAATTAGGCTCGGTAATACCATCCCAAGGATGCAAACCCTTTGCCTCATCAGGGTATTTATACCAAGAGTGAGGGACAAATTCCTGAATCTCATCAGGGTTGCGTAAATCAATTGGATGAACCGTACTCAGATCACCATTAATCACAGCCCCTTGCGGCATCATAAGATTAGCAGGAGAATAATCGTTAGCATTGTCAGGGATGTCACCATAAGCCAATACGTTGGTACCTGATAAACCACCCCCATATAGCCAGCCTTTGTAAAAACCACCAATGGCCAAAATATCTGGAATATAAACATCATTCACAAAGCGAATGGTACGCTGCACAACACCGCGCACATAATTCAACCGTTCCATATTAATCGGAGCACCAGCAGCCAAATCACCATCCATATTGATAGCACATGGCACACCGCCAACCAGCCAGTTAGGGTGAATGTCTTTACCACCAAATATCGTCCGCGTGGTCATGATTTCTTTTTGAAAATCAAGCGCTTCCAGATAGTGTGTCACAGCCATCAAGTCAGCTTCAGGTGGCAACAAATAGGCTGGGTTTGTCCAATAACCATTCTTGAAAGGGCCAAGCTGACCACTTTCAATAAATTTGCGGATACGCGTTTGAATATCTCTAAAATAACCCGGCGAAGATTTAGGGTGAGACGGAGAAACCTTTTGCTGCAACTCAGATGTCGCTTTAGGATCAGCCTTTAGAGCGTTAACCGGATTAACCCAATCAAGCGCATGCAGGTGATAAAAGTGAACCAAGTGATCATGAATTTGCAAAGACAATTGCATGATATTACGAATTGAATTCGCATTCTCAGGAATATCAATATTCAAGGCATCTTCAACAGCGCGCACAGACGTCAAAGCGTGGGTACCTGTGCAAACACCACAAATACGTTGCACAAAGGCCCAAGCATCGCGCGGATCACGGCCCTTTAAAATAACCTCTAGCCCGCGCCACATAGTGCCGGTTGAAACCGCATTACGAATATAATTATCCGCATCCAGATTCACTTCACAGCGCATATGACCTTCAATACGCGTTACCGGATCAACAACAACCCGTTGGCCGCTATCATCCAGTTTATATCCATTAGGTGTATTAATTATTGCCATTATTCTTGATCTCCCTGCTGCGTCGCACGTTTAACGGCGCTAGCCCCGGCGTGGATTGCGGCGGCTCCGCCAACGATTACGGCGGCTGTTGTTCCTATTTCATCTGCATCTGCCTCAACCCCAAAACCGTGAATATCGGTTAAGCGATCATAGAAAGAGCCTTTGTCCCAAAATCCATCTTCAGAACAACCAATACATGGGTGCCCAGCTTGAATTGGGAACGAAAGCCCCCCGCTCCAACGAACGGTGGAACAAGCGTTATAAGTTGTTGGGCCTTTACAGCCAACTTTGTAGAGGCAGTACCCTTTTTTGGCACCCTCATCATCAAATTTCTCAACAAACTGCCCAGCATCAAAGTGTGGACGGCGATAGCATTTATCGTGAATGCGCTGAGAATAAAACATCTTAGGACGACCCTGACGATCGAGTGATGGCATTTTTTCAAATGTCAGCATATAGGTAATCACCGCAGTCATCACCTCAGAGATAGGCGGACAACCAGGCACCTTAATAATCGGCTTGTTCCCAATCCCAGGAACTTTGTGCGTGGGCGTAGCCCGGGTTGGATTTGGCCGCGCGGCCTGAACACAGCCCCAAGACGCACATGACCCCCAAGAAATAATAGCTTTTGCATGTTTAGCAGCATGTGTAAGTTGCTCAACAAACGGTTTACCACCGATGATGCAATACATGCCATCTTCATTCAAAGGCGCATTGCCTTCAACCGCCAAGATGAAATTGCCATCATATTTCTCGATTGTCTCTTCAATAATCGCTTCAGCTTGATGACCAGCTGCTGCCATAATCGTGTCATCATAATCGAGAGAAATCATTGATAAAATAACATCTTTCGCCAAAGGATGAGCTGAGCGAATAAAACTTTCAGAACAGCAAGTACATTCCAAACCATGCAGCCATAAAACTGGTATCCTTGGTTTGGTCTCCATCGCATGGGCAATTTTAGGAGCAAACTCTGGTCCCAATCCCAACGCAGCCGCTGCCAGGCTGCAATATTTTAAAAAGCTACGACGGGTAATCCCCTGTCGGCGCATAACATCATAAAAGGTCTCATGCATTATTATTATCCCTCCACCATTGATAAAAACCTTACCGCTAGAATTATAAAACTAACGGCTGTTAATGAGTGAACAGAGCAAGGAATGCGCCACTTTGAATATTTCGTTAAGAATCAATTAATTACATGTTTTGTACTGATCAACACCCAACAATCTATGGAATCCCATCAACCAGTTATTTCCAGCACATGGAAAGTCAGCTTCCATCAAAACATGTCTCATAAAAGCGCGAAAAAAGAGACATACGCAAACTAATTTGTTCATGATTTCCCAAGGAAGAGGCCGACAATGATATAAAGTTAAAGGGGAAAATATTATTGAAAAGTTGGTGTCAATAAGAAGCCCCTCTAACAAAGTCGAGCGCTTTAGGTTTGCCAGTGGAGACAACAAACAAGCTTCTAAGCTTATCTCTCCCATGCTGGTGGCTGACCGATCTTTTCTAAAAGAAAATCGATAAACACCCGTACCTTTGCGGTCAGAATGTTCGATTTGGGATAGACAAGCCAAATCGCTGATTGATCTTCAACTTCATAATCAGGCAAAACCCGCACAAGTGAGCCGTTTTTGATTTCCTTATAAACGCCCCATAAGGAATTCATCGAGATTCCAACCCCCGCCATAGTCGCAATCCTCATGCTCGCACCATCATCACAAACAATCCGTTCTTGTGCGCCGCGCGGTGGAAATGTGCAAGGCGGCTTTCCCTTGTTCGACAACAGTTTTCGTGGCAGTGCATCCATGAAGGTCAGCATTTGATGGTGAGTTAAGTCATCAGGGCTATGAGGCGTACCTTGTCGGGCAAGATAGTCAGGAGCCGCACATAAAATTCGCCTATCTTCTGCAAGTTTTCTTGCTTTGAGAGTACTATCTTCAATGGCGTAATTTCGTAAAGCCAGATCAAAACCGCCCTCAATCAGGTTTGTCCGCGTATCAGACAGTTTCAGCTCAAGGTTCACACCAGGATATCGCTCAAGAAATTCTGGCAATATCGGCGCTATGAAAAGTTGGGCGAATGTACTTGATGCAGCGAACCGAAGCGTTCCACTAACTTGTGCACTACCGCGCCCCAAGGCGGCGAGCGCCGCATCTTCTTGTGCTAAAATTTCCCTGGCAAAAGGAAGAAATTCGGCACCTTCAAGCGACAAGGCGACTTTTCTTGTCGAGCGATGAAGCAAGTCCGCACCAACCTGGTTTTCCAGCTTTGAAAGGCGCGCGCTCGCAACAGCAGGGGCCAGCCCAAGTTGACGGCCCGCAGCACTGATATTGAGCAAATCAGCAGCCATTACAAAAAGTCGCATAGCTTCAGTGTCCATTTATTATATCCAAAATCCGAATTCTATTATATGATTTAAGGTGTTTTAAACTGTATTTTAAAACAATAGATTGAATCCGGAAAGAACAAATTGAGCCCATTGCCCTTTTAAAAAATTCGGAGATAAATCAATGCAAGCATCTGCCACAGTGAATTATCATAAAAAAAGCACAAAAACCCAAGCATTTCATTTTGATGTTGATGGCATTATTGGAAATTTGGTGGCACCAGAACTTATCCCAACCAAAGTGAATGTTTTGGATTTGCGAGACGGTGCCTCCAAAGTCAACTTTAATAAGGATGGCATCACATTTGAAAATCAAGCCAGCCAGATAACGGATTTTGAAGGATCAACGGATTGGAAAAAAACCTATGATGACGAGTTGAGCGACTTACTCAAAAATAAAATTAACGCGCAAGATGTGATTATATTTGACCATACAGTACGCATCGATGACCCGAACGCTGAACGAAAACCGGCACGCAATGTCCATAATGATTACAGCCGCCAAGGGGCAGAACGCCGACTGGTTGATATTTTAGGGGAAGAACAGGCCCGCACATACCAAGAGGGTCATTATGGTTTCGTCAACGTCTGGCGCCCAGTTGAAAACATTATCAAAACATCTCCACTTGGGTTCATTCGCCCCAGTTCCATGACAACCCAAGATTGGATGACCATTGAGTTGATCTACCCCGATCGTGTAGGGCAAATTCTTGGGGTCGCAGCGAACGATGATCACAACTGGTTCTACCTCTCACAAATGACCCCAGATGAAGTCGCAATTTTCAATATTTATGACAATAAGGAGCGACCACACCTTGCTCATAGCGCCTTAGATATGGATGATAGAGAAAATGCCCCGGCGCCTCGTAAAAGCATCGAGAGCCGCACTCTGGTTCGCTACAGCTAAGGGATGTGAAGCAATGCTGAAAGAAGTTGAAAAAAAACATACGTTCAGAGCGATCAACGCGGGATATAACAGCGTGTTCAATCCTGGCAAGTTATCAGTTGGCTTGGTTGTCCCAATCGAGACTTATTCGAGCGGGCCCATTCCAACCATGGCGCATCATATTGAACGCATACAGATGGCTGAAGCGCTGTCATTTTCAGCCATCTGGTTGCGTGATGTGCCATTCAATGTTCCCTCATTCGGCGATGCCGGCCAGGGATTTGACCCATTCGTTTATCTAGGCGCGCTCGCCGCTCAAACATCACGCATAGCGCTTGGCGTCGCAAGCATTGTTTTACCGCTTCGTCATCCAGCTCACGTGGCAAAGGCGGCGGCGACTGCAGACGTATTATCAGATGGTAGGCTCATTCTTGGCATCGCTTCAGGTGACAGGCCAGAGGAATATCCAGCCCTTGATATACCGTTTGCAAAACGCAGCGAATTGTTTCGAGAAAGCTATGAATACATCCGCGCAATGAGCGAAGATAAGCCTAACTTTGAGAACACATTTGGCCACGTAGCGGGCGGCATAGATATGTTACCAAAGCCAATGAGCGGACAGCTCCCTTTGCTGGTAACAGGTTCCTCTCAACAATCTGCCGACTGGGTGGCAGCAAATGGGGATGGCTGGATGTCATATCCACGCCCTGCCGCTCCACAAGCTCAGCTGATCAACCAGTTTCGCTCACAAATTAACAAAAGTGACACCTTTGATAAACCCGTGATGGAACCACTCTATATTGACCTAGCACCAGACCCCGACGCCCCGCCCAGACCAATCCATTTAGGATTGCATCTAGGGATCAACCCACTACGTGACTATTTGAAATCAAGAGAACAAATCGGCGTCAATCATGTCGCACTCAATCTTCGCTTTAACCAAGCGAATAGTGAGGAAACACTTCAAAAATTGGCGGATGAAATTTTGCCAGACTTTACAAATTAAGGAAGCAATCATGACAAAAATAATTCTAATCACGGGATCAACAGATGGCATTGGCCTTGAAACGGCGAAAATGTTGGCGCAGCAAGGTCACACACTATTGGTACATGGCCGTAGCGCACAAAAGCTGGCAGACGTTGAAAAACAACTAGGTCAGGTTGAAGGTGTCGGAACCATAGAAACCTATCAAGCTGATCTGTCAAAAATGTCGGATGTCGAGGCGCTCGCCAAAGCGATCAGCAATAAACACGAACATCTCGATGTGCTAATTAACAACGCTGGCGTTTATAAGGTGCCAAATCCTGTGACAGAAGAGGGCTTTGATCTGCGTTTCATCGTCAATACCATTGCACCCTATCTTTTGACGAAGCGCCTCTTGCCTCTTTTGCGCGCCGATGGTCGCGTCATCAATCTATCGTCGGCGGCACAATCACCCACCGACCTCAAAGCATTTGCCGCCAATGTCCGATTAGATGACCAGGCAGCTTACGCCCAAAGCAAGCTTGCCATTACAATGTGGTCATTTCATCTGGCTCGCTCTCTTGGGCAAAAGGGTCCGTTAATCATTGCCGTCAATCCAGCATCGCTCCTGGCCAGTAAAATGGTAAAAGACGCTTATGGCATTCAAGGAAGCGATCTTAGCGTTGGCGCTGACATTCTCGTTCGTGCCGCCTTAAGCGATGAATTTGCAAATGCATCTGGACAGTACTTTGACAATGATCATGGGCAGTTTGCAAAACCTCATCCTGATGCGCTTGATACGAAGAAAAACGAACAACTTGTCGAAGCTGTTGAGGCAGTGCTCGCAAAGATTAATGTCTAACACATTTACCAGGTGCAAAATCAATCAACTCGTTCACGGCGCCACAAATAGCAAATGCAAATCAGCTTGTTGAAAGAAACATCATCCTCTTGCACGCAAGTAAGCGTTTCAATCAAGAGCAAATAAAAATTATCTGTATCGCAGCAGGTTTATGTAACCTCACAAAGCGATCAATTTTTCACTATCAAATCAACTAGCGGCTCTAGGGCCACTGAGCAATAAAAAGGAACTTCTCAATGGATTACGACAATTTCACCACGTTTGACATCACAATTAAAGAGGCCATTGCTTGGGTCACATTTGACTACGGCCCGGTTAACATTCAAGGCCTGCCAATGTTGGCAGACCTCAACCGTTTGGCACAAAAACTAGAAGCCGACAGCACTGTAAAAGTGGTGGTGTTCCAGTCAGCCAACCCAGAGATTTTCGTGGCTCATGCAGACACAAATTTCTTAAAAGATATGTCAGACAAAGCGGTCTCGCGTGACGAGGTAAAGCTTCTGGACCTCCAAGTTGTTCTGGAACGGATCAGTAAATTGCCCCAAGCGACAATTGCCAAGATTGAGGGATTCGCACGTGGTGGCGGTCACGAATTTGCGCTTGCTTGTGACATGCGTTTTGCCGCACGCGGCAAAGCCCGTTTCATGCAAATGGAGGTTGGTATGGGTATTTTACCATGCGGCGGGGGGGCCTCTCGAATGGCACGTCAGGTTGGCCTTGGTCGCGCACTTGAAATCGTTTTGAGCGCTCGTGATTTTGACGCTGACAGAGCTGAATTTTACGGAACCATAAACCGTGCATTGGATGCAGAGGAGATCGGGCCTTTCGTAGAAGATCTAGCAAAACGAATTGCGCTTTGGCCATCTGAATCTATCAATGCAACCAAACAAGCTGTTTACGAGTCTATCGATCGGCCAATTGAAGAAGCATTACGTTCAGAAGCTTATTGGTTATATCAGGCAACCAGCCAAACGCCCGCTCTCAAACGTTTTAAATGGGCAGATGAACAAGGAGCCCAGTTCGATATGGACAATCAACGCGCCTGGTCAGATATGCTTGTGAAAATCCAAGATGTGAATTAGAAAAGCACTTAATAACAATAAAGTGTCATTTGCCCCCGTTTTGACTGCCTCTTAACCGGTCCCAAATCGACACAACATCAACGCTGCTCCATCAGCTCGTACCCACGCAGATGACGGAGCAGCAAGAATGTCTAAAACATATCTAAGATTTGTGCTTCATAACACCAATTGAGCAAATTCATGAATGCCCTATGCGGATCGTAATCTCACATTTAAAATCTAGATTTTTTACATTGACTTCGAATATTTGCCAAAGCAATTAATGATCATCTATAATTTAACAAGAAGACGCGAGAATGGCTTGTCGACCGCATGAAACATTAACACCAACTTGTTGAAGCAGCTTGAAAAGAACGCATTGCTGAACTCAAAAAACAGTTGAAAACGAAAAAATACTAAGATAATTAGCCTGAGTGGGGTAAGTTTAATGCAGTTGTACCATTTGCATTTGTTTTCATGCAAAGCAAAGATGAGTGAAAAGGCTTACCCTTCATGGACCACCACCCTTTAAATTTTAAAATTAGTTTTTTTACACTTGTGCTTGCGGCGCTCTTGCTAAGCCCTGCCCTGCCCCAATTGAGGGCACAAGAAGATGCTCCTAATCTTGTTGGTACGTGGATAGGGACCAACAACTCAATATCTGCTAAAAAAGGATATCTCTCGCGCCCTAAGACCATTCAAATTATTGAGCAAAAGGGACGGCGGTTTAAGGGGCAATTTAACTATGCAGGAACCATTTATAACTTTTTAGGGGTGATTTATCCTGACAACATCTCTTTTACTTGGGTCAGCACCCACAGCCATGGCTATAATCACGGGCGCATCTTAGGCAAAGATCTGATTAGCGCGTGTTATATTGAAGCGGGCCCCAAAGCCACAGCCGGCTGCGCTGAGTTAAAACGAAAATAGGTTTATTGTTTTATTTTTTTGTGTGATCCGTTTTGATCCACTGTTTTACAGGATCGACCCACTCAGGTGCAGGGTTAAAAAACACACCATGACCTTTGCCTGAATTTAACACCGTTTCGGCAAAAGAACTGACGCTGCCGCCACGCGATTTTAGCACCGTACAAGAGGCAACAAAGTCATCTTTTTTGTCGTATAAAGAGAGCACATGCCCCCACACTTTAACGCTGTTGTCCCACATAACCACCCCAGCGCAGCCGGCCAATAGAACGAGATTGATTTGATCTTTTTCAAGTTTAGAGGCGGCCAAAATAACAATAATGGCCCCGCTAGAAAAACCGACAAGAGAGATATCTTTTGGATTAACGCCATTTAAAATAAGTTGCTCGACATTACTGGCTAGCCGGGCACTGGCGCCGAGTTTTTTCATTTTTACGGGCCTTGGCATGGCGATTAAGTGATAGCTATCATCTTGCAAGGCCTGCGTTATGCCTTCCAAATCATATTTACCAAAAACCGCATGATCTGGGATTTTGTTTGTTTGATCATACTTACCGCCATGGACATAAAAAACATATTTGTCACCTGGTATTATTTTATCGGGAAACGTTGTGGAGACCTCGCCGGCGCAAACCGGGCTGCTTAAGACCAACCATATAAGGGACAGAGCGTGGATATAATATCTCATAGACCTAAACCTTTCCTATAAACGTCACAGTTTCAATGGCACTCATTTGTTATCCATAATGATTATAACATTCTTGTCTACTTTTTAAGAGCGGGACGCCCTTTAAGATCTAGGCACTTTACTTTAAAATCAACATGGTAATGCTCATCATGCCTAACCCATGATCTTTTTTTAGAGAACTGGATATTTTTTTTCAAATAAGGCCAATGGGGACTGCTATTTAATTTGTGTTGCAATTTTGGGTCGAAGATAACACGCCAAATATCTATTCCATGAGCAATGGCCTTTTTGTGAAGCCAATAGATATGTTCGGCCATTGCCTCAAAATCAATTCTTAAATTGTCTTTTTTTCCATTTTGATCGAATTCTATAGAATAGCAAAACTTATTGAAGACTGAGCAAGCAAGTGGCACAGAGATATTTTGCTTATTGATCACAGGAACCATAAAATCCACGGACAAACCATTTTGATGGGTTTTGTGAGGGCGAAAGCGGCCACCAGCTTTCCATCCTGTTTCGCCATAGACAAAAACTTTTTTTGGGGCTTCAATCTGGATCTCTCGATAAGCCTCTAGCATCACCGCATATACTTTGGAATGGACATATGTTCTGCCCATTGCCCAGGCGGCATCTGAGTAAGATTGATAATTACCCCCCCGTTTGGGAAGTTTAACACCATCTATGAGGCTACCTTTGCTGGTAGTGCCGGAACAAATACTCGCTTGCTGACTTAAAATAGGTGCTTGCTGACTTAAAACAGGTGTGATCCATGTTAGATTAAAAATCAATATGGCAAGATGCCAATAAATCTTTGTTTGGGATTTCATTTTTCACAGCCGGTCTTGCACTTTATTTAAGTCTGATCAAATGGGTATTCAAACTTTGCGTTCAAAAAATGAAATGAGAGATGACGACGACCAACAGATTCAGTTAGGCCTGCAAATCGGCACCTTCAAATAAATCAGGATAGCGCGATTTTACTTGCACCCGTTTGGCTTCTATTGCGGCCTCATTTTCCCTGTCTGAAGGGAGGATGTTCAAGCGCTCACGCACCTGGCCCGGCCGGGCTGTGAACAACAAAACCTCCTGCCCCAACTCCACGGCTTCGCGCATGTCATGAGTGACCATCACCGCCGTGATAGGATTGTCTGTCCAAACCGTGCGCACAAGTTCTCGCAAGCGCGAGGCCGTTGGGGCATCAAGAGAGACGAATGGTTCATCGAGCAACAACAATGTTGGTTTGGTGGCGAAAGCACGCGCTATGGAGACCCGCCGGGCAAGGCCTAAGGATAGTTCGCTCGGGAAATTATCCAGCAGCTCTTCTAGCCCCATCACATGCATCAAACGATCAAAGTCAGCCTTGGTAAAAGTGGGGTCTGCGCTGAGTTGTACATTTTCTTGAACCGAGCGCCATGGTAACAAACGTGGCTCTTGAAAAACAAAACCAATTTTAGGGGTATGGGGCCAATCAAGAGAGCCTTGATAATCCTGATCTAAGCCAGCCATGATTCTTAAAATTGTTGATTTCCCACAACCAGAGGGGCCGAACAGCACCGTAAAGCTGTTCTCTAACAAAGAAAACTGTGTGTCACGCAGGGCTGTTACCAGCCCCCCATTAGCACCTTGATAGGTTTTCTCTTTTATATGAACCTTAATGGCTCTCCTGTCGCCAACGTGTTGCATATTGTTCCCAAGGTTGAATGAATAAAATTTCAATTAATAACATTATCACTATAAATGCCACTGAATAGGCAAAGATCGCCGCCACATCAAACAGTTGAAATGCGGTATGAAGTTGAAAGCCGACCCCATCTGAGCGGCCAAGAAACTCCACGACCAGCACGATTTTCCAAATAAGGGAGAGGCCAGAGCGCCCAGCAGCGGCTATAAATGGCTGCAATTGAGGTAAGATAATATGCCGATAGCGCTGGCTTGTTGTATAGCGGAACGTGTCGGCCATTTCCTCAAGTTCTACACTTAATGAGCGGGCCCCTTCGCGCAACATGACAGCGACATTGGGCACTTTATTGATCACAACAGCCAAAATGGCAGCAAACTCAGTAAGCCCGCCCCAGATATAGCATAAAAAGATAATGACCAAAGCTGGGACATTGAGGAAAAACACAAGCCAAGGGTCAAACAAACCATTCGCAATCTGGTTGCGCCCCATAAACAAACCAATAGCAGTGCCAATAAACATCGCGATTAAAAAGCTAGCCATTACGCGCCAAAGGGTAATCAACAAATGCCAAATTAATGAGCCATTATTAATTTCATTGGCCAAGACTTCCATGACTTTTACCGGGCCTGGAAACAAAACGTCATTTACCACATAGGCCATAACGAACCAGAATATAATAAAACCGACAATCGACACAATTGGATAGAAACGCGCCATACTTTAGTTGACCTCATCTTGGGTCACTGGCTGGGAAACATCGCCGACGAGCCAAAAAGTCCCTGGGCTTAATTTTGTTGCTTTACCGACTAACTTTTTACCGCCCAATTCGACAAGCACACTATATAAGCGCCCCACATCGGCCTGCTCCAAAAGTAAAGGCCGTCGTAGAATGCCGGCACGAAAAGAGGTTCGCAACGCCTCAAAAGTCGCCTGATCTTTCACTTTCATCAAGGGTCTTATTTCTTGCCAGACTTCATCCTCTTGATCTAATATGGCAACAGCTTCGCGAATGGCAGCTAAAAACCCTTTGACCATCGGTTCATTTTCGCTGGCCCATTTTTGCGAAAATGCAAACCCTATGGTCACCGTTGGACCTGAGGCACCAAGATTTGTCATCATATCTTTAACAGAGACCAAAGATCGAAACCCTTTTGCCTTTAAGCGTGCCGTGTAATGCCAAAAATTCAAAATGGCATCAAACTCACCGCGCTGCATTTTATTTGCGAGCAAAGGAGGGGCCCCATATACAGGGGTTGCGATCTCAGCAATATCAACACCTATTTTTTTCTTTGTATAGGCTCTAAAGAATAACCAGCTCTTATCAAGAGGACCGCCTGCCACACCGATTTTTTTGCCGCGCAAATCTTCAAGTGTTTTGATGTCTGAATCGGCCGCAACCATTAAGTGACCAGCGGCTGAACTATAAGGAACAAGCGTAAAGTGAGCGCCATCAGCACGGCGACGCGATACCCACATCCAATCTGTCACCACTATGTCAGCGGAGCCACCTTGCAAAGCAATCTTAGACCCATTGGCACTCGCGAGAGGAACAATGGACATATCAAATTTATATTTCTCATCTAATTTGCGCCGTTTGATTATTTCAAACACCCAGTTCACGGTGCCAAATTTTAGGGCTGCAACACGCACATTATCCTGCGCTTTTAGCGGAATGATGGATCCCATAAAAATCAAAACGAAAAAATAGCAGCTGATTGCAACAGCTTTTTTCATATAATTTTTCCTTTAAACAAAGATGCACTCGAAACAAAGATGCACTCGCTCACTGATAGATGGGCTTTTAATTATAAGTTACCCTTTTAACAAACAATTCAAAAACCCATTAAACAAAGATATATATGTTAAACAAGATAGAAATACGAAACAAAGTACCATTCGCGGTTAAGGGGCCGCTTTATTTGTGTTTGTGTTCGTTAGACCAATAACAATTTTTTGTCATTGATATACTCTTTTATAATCTGGGGTCTCACTTAAGTTACGATCTCCATATAGATATATTTAATGAACAAATGCTCCTAGACGTTTTTTAACATTCTGACTAGTATTGCCTTTAAGCTAAATTAGGAAAATCGACTAGATAGTGACCCAACAGAGCATAAAATGTTAGCCTATAGAACTTGAGAAAGACATGAGAGATAATCATCTAACTGCATTTGTTTGTGTAATGGTTCTATTTTTAACCTGCCTCTGTTCCCAATCGTTAAAATCTTCGACAAATGCAGTTGCAGCAAAGCCTCGGCCCCTCCAACAAGATCAGATTATTTGGCATAAACGATATCGATATATTGATTCAAAAACAGGCTATCGCACAGCCTATTATCGCGCAGCTTTGCCGAAATCTGTGCCCGGAGGGACGCGGATAACTGTCGCGCAGGCCCTTTCTCATTTTCAAAATAAATCAGCGATATTTCTTGATGTCATGGCCCATACAGGCACTGGGCCTGATCCCATCGATGGACACTGGCGGTTGGCAAAACCTCGCGCCAATATACCTGGTAGCACCTGGCTTGCTGATGTGGGCACAGGCACATTAACCAGCGCCCAAAAGACTTATTTTAAATCCAATTTGGAAACCCTAACGATGGGTGACAAAAATAAACCGCTTATTGTTTATTGCACGGCGGATTGCTGGATGGCATGGAATGCAGTGCGCCGGGCGGCGCGATGGGGATATACCAATTTACTTTGGTTTCCTGAGGGCAGTGATGAGTGGAGAGATCAAGGACACCCTTTGGTCAACGCCGTGCCTGTTCGCGTTCAAATTACAGACTAATGTATGACGTGCTGAAATATTTCTTACATATATTCTCCCGATATGATCTGGACGTCATGTTTCGAACTGAATAAGCTGACAGACTATCAAAAGATAACTTGGCCTTATGACCTTGGATTTTTTGCTCATATATCAAAATAAAAACGAGTGTTGCTCTAAGAGGGTATAGAAACTATGGATTTCATCTCCAAAATACTATTAAAAGTTGCTTTGGTCGTTTTATGTGCCGCTTTTTATTATTTCCTCCCTCTGTCAGTCACCAGCGACCAGGCGAACTCAATCATCAACGGCTATACCAAGGCGATTGCCAGTGATTTTAAAACTAAGAGCCAAACACTGGCTATGGCGCGCACCGGTTGTCACAACCTGCCCTCGACCACATGTGATCGCAAATCTGCCAATAGTATAAAAATTGCCGCTACAAAAAAGAAAACTGTAAAGTCCATCACACTTCTAGGGGCCGGTGGGAAGAACTTGAAAATTGGTGAAATTATATTTACGCCAGTTGCTGAAGGCACGCATTTTAAAGTGAATATGGATGGATCCTTATTTAGTGACCATTTTTTATCTATGCGCCCTTTTAAATGTATTGATGGCATTCAAACCGTTTGTCATCTTATCTACCCTTATAAAACCAAAGATATCATCACCAAAGACAATCTTATGGATTTGGAATATGCATTTTTGTTTATTCACAAAGCTCAAGCTGAATATGGCATCAATTTTTGGAATGGGGTTTATTATCGCATGAAGTACCAAGCTGATGGCTCTATTAAAGGCGTCGTCTGGGAAACTGATATGAATGAATTGGCTGTCCCACCGAAGACAGACTATGAACGCCCAATTGGCGGCGAAGATTTGGTTGAAGGCGATCGCGGTAAACATCGCTATCCTGAGATTGAGATAAAATAGGTCAGTTTCTTCAGTAATTGCCCGTTTGTTTTGTCATTTTGGAATGCATCAAACAATACATTCAGCATTTTCATGCAATAATATGCAATTCATACTAGTATATTTTAAATCTAGCCCGAAATACTATACCTTCGGATAAAGTCTGTTTTCCCATCTCGCCGAAAAAAATATTTTGTGCTAAGCTGCAAAAACGATGAACTTTGATTTTTTCTCAGGTTTACCATATGGCGGTTGGGCCACCTGGCTTTAACTTTAGGCAAAATCTCTTTTAGGTTCTTTGATAATAATAACTAAAATGAATAAGGGACGGCGAAACTTTAGATGATGTCATTTATTTTGACAGTCGCTTCTATTTTGAAATTGCCACCTCCTTGTTAAAAATTAGAACTATACTCAAAGGGCTTTAATTGCCGTAACAACAGATAATTTGAGGAGGGAACTCATGCAGCTAGCGCTGGTTATCGATCCTGGTAAATGTACGTCTTGTAAGCAATGTGAATTAGCATGCGCCTATGAGAAAGAACAAACTTTCAACCCATCAAAATCCCGCATTCGGATTTTTGACTTTCACGAAGAAGGCCGTTTTGTCCCTTATACTTGCACACAGTGTGATGAAGCATGGTGCCAGCAGGCTTGCCCTGTTAACGCCATCACCACTGATCATGCCTCTGGCGTAAAGCTGGTACATGACAATCTTTGTGTTGGCTGTAAGGTTTGCACCATTGCCTGCCCCTTTGGCACCATTAACTACAATGCAGACACTGGTAAAGTGATCAAATGTGATCTTTGCTCTGGCGATCCTGCTTGTGCAAAAGCGTGCCCAACTGATGCGATTACATATACAGATGTAGAGCAACAAGGGTTTGACAAAATGAGAGCATGGGCTGCAAAAACAGATTCTGCTGCTCAAACATCATAATAATTTAATCAAAGGAGATGTGCCCATGTCTTGGACACGTAAAATCTTAAGAGTGAATCTTACCGCTGGTGAGATTACAACTGAGCCTTTGAATATGGAATGGGCTCAAAAATATCTTGGTCAACGCGGGTTAGCGACAAAATACTTATCAGAAGAAATGGATCCGAATGTTGATCCTCTTTCTCCTGAAAATAAAATGATTTTCGCAACAGGACCTTTGACAGGAACATGTGCCTCTACTGGTGGTCGTTATTCAGTTATCACCAAGGGGCCGCTAACAGGTGCCATTGCTTGTTCAAATTCGGGTGGTTATTTTGGCCCAGAATTGAAGTTTTCTGGCTATGACATGGTGATCCTGGAAGGAAAATCACCAAAACCTGTTTATCTTTCAATCTTTAATGACAATGTTCAACTCAGAGATGCCTCTCATTTATGGGGCAAAAGCGTTTGGGACACTGATGATGAGATTAAAGCAGAAGTGCAAGATCCTTTAGCACACGTGGCGGCCATTGGTGCCTCGGGTGAAAAAGGCGTTCTTTACGCCTGCATCGTCAATAACAAACACCGGGCTGCTGGTCGCTCTGGGGTTGGGGCCGTTATGGGTTCCAAAAACCTAAAAGCAATTGTCGCACGCGGCTCAAATGGTGTTGATGTTGAGAACCCGGATGCTTTCTTTGCAGCCACTGACGCTGGCAAAAAAGTGCTCGCGGAAAATGCTGTGACAGGCGAAGGCCTGCCAGCTTTTGGTACTCAAGTTCTAATGAACGTAATTAATGAAACAGGCGCCCTACCAACGCGCAATGGGCGCGATGTCCAGTTTGATGGCGCGCATGATATTTCTGCTGAAGCTATGGCAGAACCGCGCCGTGCCGATGGCAAAGCGAATCTGACAACCAATGTTGGTTGTTTTGGCTGTACCATTGCTTGTGGGCGGATTTCGACAATCGATCCAACACACTTTTCACTGCAAGGAGAGGGTAGAGATCGCTACAAGCACAATTCTGGTGGTCTTGAATATGAAGCCGCATGGGCTCTTGGGGCCTCAACTGGTGTGAATGATCTAGATGCCCTAACCTATGCCAATTTCTTATGTAATGAACATGGTCTTGACCCTATCACTTTGGGGGCCACAATTGGCGCAGCCATGGATTTATATGAAGAAGGGATTATCAACTCAGATACAACCGGCGGGCTAGAGCTTAAATTTGGCAATGCAGAAGCCTTAACCAAAGCTTGTGAGCTCGTTGGTACCGCTGAAGGTTTTGGTGTTGAACTAGGCATGGGCTCAGCTCGTTTATGTGCAAAATATGGACGACCTGAACTATCTATGACAGTTAAGGGCCAAGAATTCCCAGCTTATGATCCACGCGGCATTCAAGGCATGGGACTGACTTATGCTACCTCAAATCGCGGGGCTTGTCATTTGCGGTCTTATACTGTGTCTTCTGAAATCCTTGGGATCCCTGAAAAGACAGATCCTTTGGTGACCGAGGGCAAAGCTGGCCTGGTTAAAGCTTTCCAAGATGCAACGGCTGCTGTTGACAGTGCTGGCATTTGCGTTTTCACCACCTTTGCCTGGACAATGGAAGATATCGCCCCACAAGTGAATGCTGCTTGTGAAGGGGATTGGTCTGTTGATAATCTAATGGAAGTTGGCGAACGCATTTGGAACCTCGAGCGTCAGTTCAATATGGCGGCAGGCATCAAAGGGGATCAAGATACCCTCCCCGATCGCTTGTTGAAAGAAGCTGCCAAAACTGGCCCTGCGCAAGGGTTGGTTGCTGGTCTTGATAAGATGCTTCCTGAATATTATGAGCTACGTGGTTGGTCTACTGATGGGACACCAACAGATGAAACGCGTGCTCGTTTAGGTCTTTAATAATTATCTCGGCCCCTTAAAATTTAAGGGGCCGATTTATATTTTTTGATATAGACCTGCATCGCGGGGCCAATAAATTATAATAATATGCCCTTTGCAATTGCTGTTTGATCTTGGCTTTGGCTTTGTTTTATCTGTTACATGCAAAACAAACCATGCAGACAAATGTGGGTTGCTTGAACGTGGATGTGTTTTTGAAATTTTATTGCTAATTGAATAAATCAACAAAGTAACGAATGAGGGATTGCGTCATGCATTATCTTGTACTTGGTGCCGGACCTGCCGGTGTCACCGCAGCTGAAACGCTTCGAAAACATGACAAAAATGCAAAAATAACTTTATTGGGCGGAGAACCTGAACCCCCCTATTCTCGTATGGCCATTCCCTATTACCTGATTGAAAAAGTAGGTGAAGATGGCACTTATCTACGACAAGATAAAGATCACTATAATAATTTGGGCATTGATTATGTGCATGGTAAAGCGGCCGCTTTGCATGGCAAATCTAAGCGGCTAAAATTAGAAGACGGCTCTGA
>JAJFHF010000193.1 GCA_021775775.1 Hyphomicrobiaceae bacterium | reverse complement strand
TAGTGATGGTAAAGCTGATGTGGCCTTTGGCTTAAAATGCTACGCCGATCAATTTAAACTTGAGTTTATCCCAGTGCTGCGCGAGCGCTATGATTTGTTGGTATGCCGCAAGGGGTGGTTTGATGAGCCCATGCAAATGCTAATGGATTTCACGCGAGAGCCACGTTTTCTACAAAAAGCAAAACAACTTGGCGGCTATGATATCTCTGACCAGTGGCAAGTGCGCTATAACGGGGAGTAGTCTGCTTCTGACCCACAGGAGAAATTTCGCTCCTTGAAACGTCCAACGAAAATGCAACTACTCCGGGTGCAATACCGCTCCCATCATATCATTCTGCAAAGCTTTAAGAATTGTACCCTTCAGCCCAAGTTTTTCATAATTCACGACATAGACGCCGTCACTCGTCATGCGCACTGCGTGCTTAAACTCAGCCTGTTTCAGAAGGTCCTGTGCCATCACACCAATATGATAAACGTCATCCCAAATATATCTGTACGAATAAAGCTGCAGTCCGTTTTGAAGTTTGGCCATAGGGCGAATGTCACGCTTCAATCGACGGTCGGACAAAATCTGCTGCAATCCCTTTTGAAGTTGCTTAGCATTCACACACTTGCTGCCAATTTTCTGCGTTCCAGCTGGGCAAACACATTGACCAGCCCCGTTACGAATGCGCCCATGTGTACAAGACCTTTGTTGTACCACCGGCTTTTTCTTGGGCGCTTTTTTCTTAATCGGCTTCTGCCCGCCAATACTGAGCTGGCCGGGAGCTTTGCTTAGTTTGCATGTTTTTCCATTCCACAAACAGCCGGGGCACCGACAGCTCGGTGGCGCAGTTCCTATCCCCCAAGATTTCTTTTGTGGCTTGATTTTAGGCTTAGCGGCTGGATAGCGGCTTACACATTTGCCTTTGACGAGTTTAAACCCTGGGCCACAACCATCATCATGAGGGTTGTTGACTTCATCATTGCGCACGCATTTACCGTTTATGCGCTCATGAAAGGCTGGGCATTTGTTTTTCCAGACAATCTTACGGCAGCGCCCCTTTCTAAAAGACGTTCCCCTCGGGCAAACGCACTTGCCTTTACGTTTGCTATAAATATAAATACGCCCCTTCGTACATTTGCGAGATTTCTTCACCACCGGCGTAGCTTTCGCGCCAGGACAACCTGCAGGTAGCGCACCGCACCGTTTCATCATACTACAAATCGCTTTGCGGCTGCCCTTCAGCTGAAATGTTGCCCCAAATGGCGACAGCGTAACATGCATAGTGTTGGAGGCCATCATGCGCTCAACCACCTGAGAGTTTACCGGAAACCCATGGACGACAGAACCAATACCAAATTCTCCATTGGCCACTCCTTGATCAGCGACCGCATTGGGTAATCCTTCCCCTTCAGAAAACCAAATGCCGATACGAGGGGCACCATTGTCGTGGCGCTTTAAAGAAGAGGCAAGACCTTGTCTTACCCGCTTTTCAAATTGTGGATAGCTCCCCAGTGAAAGTTGACGGATCACAGCACCAAGCCGATAGCCTAATCCCCCTGACATATTATTGTCTTTACAATAAGTCACGAGTTCCACGCCGCGTGCACGAACGCGCGCTGTATGAAGAGAAAGCCCTTCACGAGAAACCATACGTTTGCCAGTAAACCAAGACGACCTGCCCGCTCCCATATCAAGCATTGATAAAGTCGGATGCTGAACCTTTGGTTGGGGTGTGACAGGCAGTTTTGATTGAGGGGTCGTAACCTTTTCTTGTCCACCCAGATTTTCAGAAAGACGTTTCACATAAGCCCGAGCAAGATCAGCGCGAAATCCAGTTGAATAATTTTTTAAAAAAGCTTCCCAGCCTTCAATGGTATTCAGTTCTTTAGCGCTCTCAAAAGCTTCTTTTTCTGAAATGCCGCTTGGTGTATCCGCAATCTTTGGCACGCTGCTATTTGCATAAGCGCGACATGTATCGATAAATTGTTTGATTGCCGAGCGCCCTTTGCTTAGCTCAACATTACTCGCGTTATATCCAGGAACGAGATATGAAAGCCTTTCTTTTCCAGTTAAGGCCTCCCATAATGCATCATCATGTTTAAGATCAACAAGAACACCAGTAATTCCTTCTTCAGCCAGAGTCCCATAAACTTGCCCCTTTATTTCATGTGAATATCCACCACCGGAAAAACGCAAACTGACAGTTGTTCCCTCTTTCAGTGAACCAATGTCAGTACCAAAGGTAATAGATGAAAATTGAGAAGACGTACTCGCTGCCCCATCACAGATTGCTGCGATTTGTGCCGCATCTGTTTCGGGAATGCCATAGACTAATCGAGCCGTGGCTCGTCCTTTATTTGAGGGGTCATTACCTTCATTGAACTGCCAAATAAACTCCTCTTGCGAAATTGCTGCTTTCCCTTGAACAGTAATTCCCACTATCAATAAAAATAAAAAAAATACTGAGCGCAGCACAGAAGAGAAAGGCATAACAAATTTTGTCCCTTAAAAGTTTGTTTTTCATCAGAAAAGCTATAAGAGAAACTCTAAAATATTAAAATAGGAGACACAAATTAAAATAAATTAATTGTTTAATCGCGTTGGTCTCCTCCTAGCACTTAGCTGAACTCTCAACAATCTTAAACCCTAACTTGCCTTTTTCACTACCCGAGGTTTCGCATTAGGAAAAAACAACTGCTTTCCCTCTAAGGTGAAACTTTTTATCGCCATTTGCCCTGGCTCACTTAATAACCAATTGATAAATTGTTGCCCTTGTTTGGCTTTAACATTTTTATGTTTTGCTGGGTTGACCAAAATGACGCCATATTGATTAAACAGGCGTTCATCCCCTTCATTTAAAATTTTCAGCTGGCTTTTGTTTTTAAACGCAATCCAGGTTGCCCGATCTGACATGACATAAGCGTTCATGCCAGCGGCAATGTTGAGGGTGGTGCCCATGCCCGAGCCGCTTTCGCGGTACCAAGATTGATCTTGTCCAGGCACTGGGCCAATGGCGGACCAAAGCGAAAGCTCTTTTTTATGAGTACCACTATCATCGCCGCGCGAAACAAAAGGGGTGTTGCTTTTGGCAATTTTTTGCAAAGCCTTGGTCACGTCTTTTAGAGGGCTGATTTTAACAGGGTCCGTTTTTGGGCCAATAATGACAAAGTCATTAAACATCACGTCAAACCGCTCGACGCCAAAGCCCTCTTGAACAAATTTTTCTTCTTCCGATTTTGCATGAACCAGTAAAACATCCCCATCCCCATTGGCTGCATTTTTAAGGGCTTGACCGGTGCCCACGGAGACAACATGCACTTTTATGCCAGAGCTTTTCTCAAATATCGGCAAGATATAATCTAGCAACCCAGAATTCTGTGTTGAGGTGGTCGATTGAAGAATGATGGTTTGCGAGCCGTCAGCATATACAGAACCGACAAAACCAGTGAGACAAAACAAAATGAGAGCGCTGAATGAGAGAGAACGAACCATGAGATGATCAATAACCTTATTTTTTAACACCTTAAAATAAAGTGCAATATCTTGCGTATAAGTGCAATTGTTTCTTAATAGTGAGAAATTTGCATAAAACAAAACATCGATCAAGTTGGTCTTTAAGAGGAGAAAGTCATTAAAAAGAGGTTTGAGCGCGACGGCGCAAGGCTCTCAAACTCTAAGCTTACTTTATATATGGTGGTTAATATGTTTGGGGTTTAAAGCTCAATGCCAGGAACATCCAGTTTTTTCATTTTTTTTCTAAAATTCTGATCTTTATAACGAAAGTTTAGAATGGATAGACCTTTTTGAGACCAGTCAATAATCAAACGTTTGTCTTCAGTCGCAAAGTGAAATTTTTCGGGCGCCTGGTTAAAGGCACCAGCATAGCTTTTAGCCATCGTGCTTGGTAGTTTTAG
>JAJFHF010000192.1 GCA_021775775.1 Hyphomicrobiaceae bacterium | reverse complement strand
TTTGGCAGCCTGTTTTTTGTAAGATGTGGGTTGAAGCGGTTTTTTAAACGGCTTCTTTGACCCGCTCGGCGCGTTTTCTATCATTTGGATCAAGAAAGCGTTTGCGCAATCTGATGTTGTCTGGAGTGATTTCAACCAGTTCATCATCATTGATATAAGACAGCGCTTTTTCCAATGTCATTTGCATTGGGGTGGTGAGCTTTGTAGCGTCATCTTTGCCAGCGGCGCGCACATTGGTCAATTGCTTGCCTTTGATGACATTCACCTCAAGGTCATTGCCGCGCGTATGTTCGCCGACAATCATACCTTCATAGACGCGCACACCGTGCCCGATCATGAGGGGGCCGCGCTCTTCTAAGTTCATGAGAGCAAACGCCACTGCATCGCCCATCTTATTGGAAATGAGAACGCCGGTGTGGCGGCCTTGGATCTTGCCTTTATGAGGCTCGAAGCCATGGAAAACCCGGTTCATAATGGCGGTGCCGCGGGTATCAGATAATAATTCAGAGTGATAGCCAATAAGGCCCCTGGTTGGAACATGCAGCACAAGGCGTTGACGCCCGCCGCCTGAGGGACGCATATCTAAGAGATCGCCTTTGCGCTCAGATAGTTTTTGTACAACAACCCCTGAATGTTCTTCATCAACATCAATGATCACCTCTTCGATGGGCTCATGTTGTTGGCCATCAATGGTTTGGTAGACCACTTTGGGGCGAGACACGGTCATTTCAAAACCTTCACGGCGCATGGTTTCGATTAGAATGGAGAGCAGGAGCTCGCCTCTACCAGCGACCTCAAAGCTATCGCGGTCTTTATCGTTCAGGGTGATTTTTAGAGCTACATTGCCTTCTGCTTCTTGGAGTAAGCGGTCACGGATGACCCGGCTTTGTACTTTGGAGCCTTCTTGGCCAGCAAAGGGGCCATCATTAATCCGGAAGGTCATGGATAAGGTTGGTGGGTCAACAGGGTCTGCGGCGATGGGTTGTTCAACCTCCATGTCGCACAAAGTGTCGGCCACGGTGGCAGTTGTCATGCCTGCAATGGAGACAATGTCGCCAGCTGAAGCGCTTTCTACTGGTACGCGGTCAAGCCCATGAAAGGCCAATACTTTGGAGACGCGCCCCTTTTCAGCTACTGATCCGTCGCCAGAGAGGGCTTTGATGGTTTGATTGGGTGAGACGACGCCCGATGTGATGCGACCGGTAAGAATGCGCCCTAAAAATGGATCAGAGGCAATGGTGGTCACCAACATAGAGAAGGGGCCGTCTTGTGTTTTTGGTTCTGGAACATATTTTAACACCAGATCAAATAGGGGGGCCATATCATCTTGTGGACCATCGGCATTTAAAGCCATCCAGCCTTGTTTGGCTGAACCGTAAAGAATGGGGAAATCAAGTTGCTCTTCATTGGCATCGAGATTGGCAAACAAGTCAAACACTTCATCAACCACTTCTTCATGGCGTTCTTCGGATTTATCAATTTTGTTGATGGCAACGATTGGGTTGAGGCCCAGCTTTAAGGCTTTGGAGACCACAAATTTTGTTTGCGGCATTGGGCCTTCTGCGGCGTCAACCAAAACGATGACACCGTCAACCATGTTTAATATCCGCTCAACTTCCCCGCCAAAATCGGCGTGGCCGGGGGTATCAACGATGTTGATGCGTGTGTCTTTCCAGATGATGGAGGTCACTTTGGCCAAGATCGTGATGCCGCGTTCGCGCTCTAGATCATTGGAATCCATGGCACGTTCAGCCACCTGTTGATTGTCGCGAAATGCGCCAGATTGTTTCAATAACACATCGATGAGTGATGTTTTGCCGTGATCAACGTGGGCAATGATGGCGATATTTCGCAAGTTAGTCGTCCGCGCGCTCATGAGACGGGGCCTTTTCTTTTAAAAATTTCGTAGAAGAAGGCGCGAATACCATGATTAGAAGCAAAATACCACTAAAAAACCCGAAATGATTAAAAAATGCGTGGGCTGTTTTTGTTTGAGTGAGGCTGTGAGGGTTTTTTTTAGTGATTTGGCAAGGGGGAAGCTGGGTTGGCAAGGTATATGCAAATGTTGTGGTGTCGTTAGATTATCGTTTCAGATTGAAACAGAAAGCAATGGAACCATGTTTGAGTTAACATCTTCATATGACCAACCTCAAAAAACCAGCCTGCTTGTTGAGATTGTGCTGGATGATGGTGCTGTCCTTAAGGGGGAAATTGAAGTGCCAGCTGATGGGGGCATTTGTGTTGTTTTAAATGGATTGAATCAGTTCATGGAGCTTAAAACTTACGATGGCGAAATGCATTATGTATCAAAAGAGAGCATGCGTTCCATTCGGCCGATGCAAGTGCCCGAAAAAGAGGGTGTGCCCGCCAAATTGAAACGGTTCTTAAAATCGGACCCTTATGAGGTTTTGGGGGTTGGCCGCGATGCGAGCGCTGAGACGATTGAGGGGGCTTATAAACGCCAGCTTAATAATTTTCATGAAATTTTAGATTATTTAGATTCCAGCTATAAATGTCTCAATTCTGCTTACAAAGAGATTGAGACCAAAAATCCTGACTTACCCATCCCGATGGGGTATTCTCGGCTTGGGTTAAACAAGGATAATCAATCTTGATAAAGGGCGCTTGATTGCGCTTTTCTAAATGTTCAAATTGCTATAAATAAAGAAAATGCGCTTTGATCCAAAAAACTTTAATAGCCGGCGGTTTTTAACTATTTTTGGCCTGTTTGGGGCGTTGGCTGCGGTTATGCTCTTTACGAAACCAAAAGATCCAGCTGATCGTTCCTCTAACGATTTTCCTCATTATACGCTGCAATTGACCTCAAGCCATGCGAAGGGGTCGATTATTTTAAATGGTATTTCTATTGGGCATCATCAGGCGCAAGAGAAACAGGTAAGCCGTATTGGTCTGACGTCTTGGCTTAAAAATGGGACCAACACACTTTATATTACGACCAGCAAACCAAGCGTTGACCACCGCCCAGATATAAAAGTTCAAATGGATTTTACGCCTACTAAGGGCGGCGTTGAGACACAAGAGTTGTTTCACTTAACGCAGGCATCCTCCAAAAAATTTATTATTGAGGCCACTGGCTTGCCCGACTGGCAGTGGTTGAATGGGGAGGCGACGTTTCATGATTTTGATGAGTTGAAACGGGTTGTTTTAAAACTCCATCAAGCTTTTGAGGCCAAAAACATCAAGACAATACGCGCTATGGAGCGCCCTATGTTTCACGATATGGAACTTATGACAGGGCGTGAGGGGTTGGAGCGCCGGGTGTATCGCGGCGAGATCATTAAAAAAGGGCGTGTTGAGCCTCTTGGTAAACTCACGATCGTGCCGTTTGATAATGGACGGATTATGCGGGTGAGCACTGGTGATGGGGAGGCGCCCATTCGGGTTTATTACCACTATGGTAACGGTGGGAAATTAATTTTAACAGGGCAGTTCTGGTCTAAGATTGATGGTCAATGGTATGTTGTGCGTTAATTATGAGTTTAGAGCTGCTCAAAGCCTTTTGCGCCGGGTGCTTTGGTGCGCTTGGCACCGGCACCAACAATGGGGTTTTCTGGCTCTTCTAAATCGAGTTCTTCTAGAAAGCGCTCTCGAAGAGCATCAAAACTATCCCAGATGGCCTGGCGCACGGCG
>JAJFHF010000191.1 GCA_021775775.1 Hyphomicrobiaceae bacterium | reverse complement strand
AATCATTGCCATCGCCGCCGTCGAGGTTGTCATCGCCATCTTGGCCGTAGAGACTATCGTTACCCTCATTGCCTGCAATGGTATCTTCTTCAGAGGTTCCCACTATCCTGTCATTGTTGGCTGTGCCTGTGCCAGTGCCTTCATAGTCTTGAACTTTGATTGTGATGGTCTCAGAATATGATTGGCCGTTAGCATCTGTTGTTTCTATGGTGATGTCGTGTGATGATGCCGTTTCATAGTCAATGTTTTGGCCTTCTTTTACACGAACTTCATTGCCAACTATTTCAAAATGACCAGATGGGTCATTGGTGATGGTGTAGGTGAATGTGTCGCCTGCATCTTGGTCGGTTGTAGAAAGAGTTGCAACGGTAGAGCCCGATGGATCATGGGCAGTGCCAATCGCGCCGCCATCAGCTACAGTTTCTTTGACTGTACCGCCGGTGAATGTGATATCTGTTGGTGTGTCGTTGACATCAGTTACATCAATTGTAAAATTTTCAGTTGAAGTTGAGCCATCAGAACTTGTTGCTGTTACTTGGATAGTGTGGGCGCTTGCGTTTTCATAATCGAGGTCGGCGGCTGTGGTTACAACGCCTGTGTTTGCGTCGATAGCAAATAAGCCATCCGGATTTGATGAGAGCGAGTAAGTGACGGTGTCAGAGGCATCTGCATCTGTTGCAAGGGCGGTGATGCCGACAGCTGTGCCAATGGTTACTGATTCTGCGACACTACTACCTTGAGCGTCTGTGTCTGAAACTGGCGTTATGCTGGTTTCGTTTATATCATTGACATTGATTGTAAATACCTGATTTGAGGTTGAGCCATCTGATGATGTGGCAACCACGGTGATGTTGTGGCTCGTCGCGCTTTCTGCGTCAAGGCTCTGACTTAGAGATACCACACCTGTGTTGCTGTCAATGGCAAATAGACCGCCTGCATTGTCAGATAGAGAATATGTGATTGTGTCAGTGCTATCATCATCAGTAGCTATGGCTGTTATGCCCACAGTGGACCCTATTTCTAGGTTTTCATCAACTGAATTTTCATCTGTGTTTGTATCTGAAACAGCTGAGATATCAAATTTGCTATCTTGTAGTTCAGTCTCAGTCTCAGTTTCAGTTTCAGTTTCAGTCTCAGTTTCAGTTTCTGGCTCTGTCTCTGTGTTGTTTTCTGATGAGGGGCTGCCTTCGGTGGGGGGGATTACCTCTTCGCCCTCATTTCTCGCTGCCATGAAAGTGGATGTTTCTTGTGATGAGGTTGTGGGATCTTGCTTAGAAGTTTCTTGTTCATCATTCCTTCTATTCAGTGTAGAGGTGCGCAAGACCATGTTTTCAGATGATGAGTTTATAGAGTGGTGCTCAGACTTGCTGCTTCCAGAGCTGTTTGTTTTTTCTTCTGGTGTGACCTGTTTTTGACCTTTTTCCGAACCTTCATCAGTCAATTCTAAATCATCTTCAGCGATTGCTGGTTCTTCAATTTTGACAGCTTCTTCTTTTATCCCAACGTGAATGTTTTGATTTGTTACTTCACGCTCAACATTTGCTAAAGAATTGTTCGTCTCTTCAATAGATTTCTCTAGAATAGATTTGTAGGACTCTGTCTTTTCCATTTTTTACATCACTCAATTTATCTAATATTCTTAATCCAAGATGTTCTAAGAATTTTAGAATTACTATTACTCGATTACATTGATTTACTTTAGTTTAATGCGGTTCTTTATTTATTAATTTTTTTAATTTTATGCGCTGTCTTCTTTTTTTGCTTAATTTTTAGTTAATATACTTTGGTGCTGAGGTGCTATTGAGTAAATAGAACCAAAAAGATCTTAAAAGGCCAAACTTAAGGTGGAAATTACTAATTGAATTAAAAAATATTAAAACTTTATCAAGTAAGTGCTGTCAAAATTGTCTTTGCAAAGATTCATGTTCGTAAATGAAACGGGCCTGGATCTGTAATTATGTTCTTTTGAGCCTTTTGATTTTTTGCATCAAGGTTTTGAAGGGCATCCCAGCATTTATCTATGAGTTAAAAAGTATATTATGAGCACGCCAGATAATCAGACAAAGGGACCAGGCTTGAGAGGGCGTTTGTGGCCCGTTAGCTTAAGGCGCTTAAAAGCCCACCATGTGCCATACACTGAGCTTTTAAAGATGCCATTCCAGATTTGGATTTCTTCTATCGTTATTAATCTTTTGGGGATTGGCTTGCCGCTGCTAATTTTGCAAGTCTATGATCGCATTATTCCCAATCAGTCGTTTAATACTTTAACGCTTTTGGTTTTAGGGTTTGTAGGCGTTCTTGTTTTAGAATTTTTATTGCGCATTGGTCGTGCTTATTCTCTTGGCTGGGCAGCGACCCAATTTGAGATTGTCGCAGGAGGAAAAGCTGTAAACCAGCTTTTAAATGCGCCACTAGAGACAATTTCTGAAGATAGTACACAAACCCAGCTCGATCGTTTGACGTCAGTTTTTCGTTTGGTGGATTTTTATGGTGGACCTAATAGTTTGCTGATTATTGATTTGCCTTTTGTGTTAATTTTGATTGTTACAATGGCACTGATTGCGGGTTGGTTGGTTTTGGTTCCAATCGGTATTTTAATGGTGTTTGCAGTGTTGACATTGCAATTTGGACGTAGACTGAGACAGTGTTTTGAAGAAAGAGAAGATCAGGATAATAAAACATATGATTTTGTGGCTGAGTGTTTGCGCGGTGTGATCACTTTAAAAGGCCTTTCAATGGAACCATTTATGTTTCGTCGGTTTGAGAGATTGCAAAAATCTCGGGCTGTAACAAATTATAGTACCATCCAGGCTTCATCTACAGCTCAATCAATTTCTGCAATTTTAGGAAATGTAACCATTATTGGGACTGTTTCCATTGGCGCGATGTATGCCATAGCAGGAGACCTATCAATTGGTACTTTGGCAGCGTGTACTTTGTTGGCTGGGCGAATAATTCAACCTGTGGTTCGGTTCGCGGGTCTTTGGTCTGAATTTCAAAAACTTGAATTGGCTTTGCAAGAAGCCTCTGAACTCTTTTCATTGCCGCAAAAAACAGGTGAAGCCGTTGTTGATCATAGTGATGTGGCCCCGGTTATCGAAATTAAGGACCTTTCTATTCGTAAGAATGAAAAAACCATTTGTGGTCCATTCTCTTTATCAATAGGAGAAGGGGAATGTCTTGGTATTACTGGGCCTGATAGTTTGGCTAAGGGTGAGTTTTTAAAAGCTCTTTCTGGGCTCAGTGAAATTGACGATGGCGAAGTGCTCTATAATAATAATGATGTTGCTCACTATAGAAATGGCAATCCTGGGTCAGTTGTTATGGTCGGGCCCAAATCTGAACTTTTTGATGGCACTATATTAGAAAACATTAGTCTTTTTGGAACAGGCCCTACCATTGAGGAAGTTCGATGGGCAGCTGGTATGACTGGGATTGAGACAGATATTAATCGTTTGCCTTTGGGGTATGATACGCCTGTTGGTGATGGGGTGACAGAAAAGTTAACGCAAGGTTTGGTCAGACGGATTGTCTTAACGCGGGCTATTGCCATGCTACCCAAGGTGTTGATTTTAGAAGAACCTCAAACATCCCTTGACCGCCTTTCAGATCAAAAATTAGTTCGTTGTCTGGGTGTCCTTAGGAGTAAGGTGACAATTGTTCTTTCAACGATGAGGCCGTCTTATTTTCAATTGGCAGATAGAATGCTGACTTTTGAAAATGGAGAGATTTATGTCCAATCTAATTTGGAGAGTGCGGCTATGGGGAATGAGAGGTCTCGAAAGGTCGGGGCTGCTGGGGTATCGTTAAATGATTAAAAAAGTAGACACATTAAGCGTTGATTTGAGCAAGGTAGGGCCGGAGAAAAGTGATTCTGAGCTTAATAAAGTCCACGAGCAATATTTAAATTTACAGCAACATTTTGGAGGACAATCCAAAGATGGTGCTAACAGTGAGACGAATAATCTTACGCCTTATGAAATTTGTTTGCACCAACTTATCTCCGTATTAAATTGGTCTGGCGATGAACGACATTTTATGGAGTCTTTGCCTCATTTTGAATCTGTAAATGATTTGGCTGTTTTGCAAATGGTCTTATCGAATATTGGTTTTAGTTCCCAGAGAAAAAAAATCAGTTTTCTAAAAAGATCGAATAATGGTTTCCCCTTTGTATTGGATTTTGATGATGGTCCGATCATAATTACGCAGGCAATAGGGAGCGGGAAATTTAAGGGGCTTGATAAAGATGGCGAGCGTGAATTTGCATGGAAAGAAATACGTCATGCGAATACGCTGCTTCTTATACAATCTAATCATGAGCTTTTGGGTGATGTAGAAGAGAAAAAAGGATCGTGGTTTCTTGGCGCTCTGTTTCAGTTAAGGCATTTAATTTATGGGGCCCTGTTTCTTACATTTATTGCAAATATTCTTACAATTGGTACGCCTATTTATACGATGAATGTTTATAATCGTGTGATCGGTGGTCAGGCGCTTGATACGCTGGCGTATTTGTTTGCTGGGATTTGTTGTATTATTTTATTTGAGGTTTATTTTCGAAGAAAAAGAGGCGAAATTTTAAGTTTTATTGGCGCACGGATTGATGCTGAAATTACCAATCGTGTGTTTAAGCAAATTTTGACGTTACCTGTGGTGATGACAGAGACAGCTTCAATTAACCGTCAGATTGTTCAATTTCGTCAGTTTGAAGCCATTAGAGATCTCTTAACCGGCAATCTGGCCAGTACATTGCTCGATTTACCTTTTCTATTTTTATTCTTTGGAGTGATCGCATATTTATCCAGTTGGTTGGTCGTTGTCCCTTTTGTGTTGCTGTTTGTATTTGGGGTGATTGCCTCTTTGACATTACCAACTTCGCGCCGCCTGGGACGTAAGTCAGGTCACGATAG
The DNA here is from genome assembly GCA_021775775.1 of Hyphomicrobiaceae bacterium. GTDB lineage: Bacteria > Pseudomonadota > Alphaproteobacteria > Rhizobiales > HXMU1428-3 > HXMU1428-3. Next base: position 12,023 of record JAJFHF010000191.1, on the reverse strand, counting down.
ATCTCAATTTAATCGGATGTCTATGGAGCTTGCTAACAAGATGCAAGCTATTAGAGAACTGGGAATTGAAAACTTGTGGGAGGCGCGACATTCTAGGATTGCTCAAATTTCTGCATTTAGCATGTTTCGTGCTCGTTTCTTTGAGACATCCTTGCAATCAGGGGCGCAAGTTTTAGTTATGTTTTCTGGGTTAGCGACGATTTCTATTGGCGCTTATCAGGTGATAGATGGGGTGATTGATACGGGGGCTTTGATTGCTATTATGATGATTGTTTGGCGTATATTAACCCCTATACAAGTCGCTTTCCTATCACTTAATCGTATTGGCCAATTAAAACAAACGGTTAAGCAATTGGATCGTTTGATGAGTATGCAAGGAGAGCAGCGTTTTAAAAGAGGTCCAAATTCTCTACGTAAATTTAAAGGGCGTATTAAATTTGAGAATGTTAGCTTTCGTTATCAGCCCAATACTGAGCCCGTTCTTAAAGGCATTGATTTAGAGGTTGAACATGGTGAATTGGTGGCTTTGACAGGAGCAACTGGCGCTGGAAAATCAACCATTCTAAAGATTTTGCTTGGACTTTATAAGCCACAAGCAGGCCGGGTTTTTCTTGATGGGATTAACATTCAGCAACTCAATGTTGGTGATATTAGATCTTCTATCGGGTTTATGCCTCAAGAAATTTCGCTTTTTTATGGGTCTTTGTCACAAAATTTATTATTCGCGAACCCGCTTGCTTGTGAGCAAGAAATGAATGAGGCGCTGAGTTTAGCTGGTGTTGATGGCGATGATCCGTTGTTATTTGGTGGGTTAGATCGTGCTTTGAGGTATGAAAAAGGGGACCTGCTTGAAAATGATATGGCTCGGATTGCTTTGGCGCGGGCTTATTTGGCAAATGGCCCGATCTTACTATTGGATAACCCTGGGGCTCATTTTGATAATTTGACGGATAAAAAATTTATTTCTGAAATCCAAAAAGTGAAGGGGAAAAAGACGATCTTTTTGGTCACTAACCGTCCAAGCCATATTAAAGTTTGCGATCGTATTTTGCAGTTTCACAATGGCATGCTTGTGAATGATGGCTCTGTTGAAGAATATATGAAATCATTAGAGGTGCAGGCTATGCCCGGTTAATAGATTTTAAGTATTATGTGTTTGAATGGGGTGTAACATCTTTAATGATGTTTGAAGACTTCTTTTATCTGAATTGTTGTAACCGTTGGTTCGTAGTTAAGTGAGTGGATTTTATAATGACTGGTTTTAAGCAAACGAATTTAGCTTTACCGATTGATATTCAAGGGGGAGAATGGAATCATTTTTTCTTAAAGATGACTGGGGTTTTATGCGTCTTCTTTGTTGTTCTGCTCTTAATTGCCAGTAAGGCTCCTCTTTATGAAATGGCTGTTACTGAAGGTAAGATTGTGCCGCATGGGTCCGTTATTCGGGTTGAGCATTTTGAAGGTGGGATTGTTAAGAAAATTCATTTTAGATCTGGTGATATGGTTGAGAAGGGGCAAGTTATTGTTACTTTAACGCCTGCAGCTGCCATGAGTGAGCAAGACCAGATGGCCGCGCGATATGTAAATTTAAAAATAACAGAGGTTCGTTTGAAGGCTTTGTTAAATGATAATGTGATTGATTTTGGACCGTATAAGAAAACGCATCCTCGTTTGGTGGCTGATCATTTTGCGCTTTATAATGATGCGCGTAAAACTTTGGGCCATTCAGTGGCGAGTTTGAAGGCACGGGTTAATCAAAAAAAAGCTATTCTAAATGCGACAAATTTAGAAATAGAAAGTGTTAAAAACCAATTATCTATACATCAAGAACAATTCCAAATGCGCAAATCTTTGATTGAAGATGGCTATACAACTCGGAACTCTTTTCTTGATGCCAAGGTTAAGGTTGCAGAGACTCAGGCGCGCATCGCTCAAATGGAGGGACAACTCATTTCATTGAGCAATGAGCTTTCTGAAGGGGAGCAAAAACTGTCTGAGGCCCAATCTATTGAGCACCAAAAATGGTCACAAGAGTTGACGCAAGTCACAGCGAGTATCTCTGAAATTGATGCGGTTCTGGGGAAAGTTGAGGACCGGGTTGATCGGCTTGATGTAAGAGCGCCGATTAGCGGTATCATTCAAAGTATTCATCTTAAATCAATCGGTGAAGTTATTAATCCAGGTGATCTGGTCGCAGAGATGGTGCCATCGGATGATTTGCTATTGGCTGAAGTGCGTTTAAAACCTGAGGATATTACAAATATTAAAAAAGGAACTGATGCGCGCGTTTCAGTTACTGCTTTTGATGCTAAAGAATTTGGTTATATAGATGCCAAAGTGGCTAAAATTTCTCCGACAACCTTTAAAAATGATCAAGGTGAGGAGTATTATGAAGTGCGTGTCGAGCTTGATAAACTCATCTTAAATCGTAAAGGGATCAATTATCCGATACTGCCGGGTATGGTGGTTCGTGCCGAGTTGATTAAAGGGGAGAGATCAGTATTGCGATATATGTTGAAACCCTTGTATACAGCTTTCGATAATAGTTTTGGCGAACATTAGGCGTTATAATTTTCAGTTCACTCACAAATGAAATGCTCCTTTATATCCTTTGAATTTGGACAATGGTTAATGCTATTTTAACCATGACACACCTATCTTATTAACTCTTGTAATTACATTTATGTTGTATTTTGTGGGGTTAGTAATGGACTGTGTTACCGGCCATTTTCGGCTTTGGATTGGAGGAATAATTCTATTCTTAGGAGTTGTTTTTTCTTTTAATCCAATGCTTGCTGGCGAATTCAATCAGCTGTTGGATGAGGCTGTCGAGAGAGGGACGCAGATTGATGCTGCGCGTTCTCGGCGTGAAGCTGCTGAAAGTTCAGTTAAAAGAGCCTGGTCTCGATTTCTCCCTTCAGTTAGCGCTAGTGGTGAGTATGGATATAATCGTGATAATGCCCTCAATCGTCTAAACCGTGTTGGACGTGAACAATATGATAGTAGTTCCTATGGGGTTTCTGCTCAGTTGCCACTTTATCGGGGCGGGGCAAATTATTATGGTTTGAAAGAGGCCAAGGCGAATGCAACAGCCGAAGCTCACGCGTTTCATGAAGCAAAACAAATCCTTTTACTTGATACATCACGTGCCATTTTAGGTGTTCTTCGTGATCGGAAAATTGTAAGTTTGCAGCGCGAGAATAGAGGCATTGTAAGTTCTATTTTGCGCTCTACTGAATCGCGTTTTCGTGGCGGCGAAGCCACCAAAACGGATATTTCTATTTCTCGTGATGAATTAACCTTGGCTCAATCTATCTATACTCAGTCTTTAGATAATCTTCATCAAAATGAAACTGAGTTTGCTCGTATCATTGGACGGGCACCGGGGCGCTTGTCTTTCCCTCGCAGGCTTAAGCAACTTTTACCTAAGTCCCTTGAGAGCGCGATTGCTTTGGCTGAAGAACAAAACCCTCAATTGCTAACAGCGATTTTTCGATCACAAGCGGCTGATCATTCTTTAAGAGTTTCTTATAGTCGGTTTCTGCCTAGTGTTGATTTGAATATGGATTATTTAGAAGAGCGCAATCATGGTGTTAATTTGCCAGATGATTCTGAGTTTGCTGTAAAATTAAATTTTTCTGTGCCCTTGTTTCAACCCGAAGCATTGCCTGCGCGTGATGAAAGTTTGCATGTCTCAGAACAAAGAAAATTTGAGGCACGTGATGCGCGTTATACTGCTAGAGCAATGGCAACGGTTGCTTGGAATAGCTATCATAATGCACGAAAACGGTATCGGTTATCACTTGCGCGCATTAAAGCGGCCAGTTCGGCAGCTGAGGGGATGTTACGCGAATTGGATGCGGGGCAACGCACGGTTCTAGATATGCTAGATATACAAGAGCGGTTGGTTCAAGCAAAGGTGCAAGCCGCCAATTCAAAATTTGAAAGTTACATGGCGGCTTATCTTTTGCTTTCAGCGACGGGGCAGTTGGATATTGAGACTTTGGGAGCGGATAATTTTTCAACTTATGTTGAGTCAGCTCAAAAGAAACGGTTTGATAAGAAAAAAAACTCTCATCAATGGAGAGCGCAACGAGCTTCGTTTAAAAGACAGGGTACAAAAACAAAGAGGCTGTCTGGGCACTCGAAAAAAAGCAAGTTGGCACGGGTGCAGGGGCGCAATAAGTCTTGGAAGATTCAGTCTAGCGCGTATGGGACCTCCTTTTTAAAAAGAGCGAAAAAGCAACGTATTGCATTGCCTATTTTAAAATCTCGTTTGAAAAAACCGATTGGTTCTTTGGCCGCACAAGATGTTAAATCAAAAGCTGGGGATGTTACTAAACAGTGGCCAGTCTCTCTTCATAAAAACCTAAAGGGATTGCCGCCCAAAAGAGCTGATGAAGAGATTATTACCGGGTCTGTTGATCGCGCGCGGGGGCGTGGAAAGATTGGTAAATCATCTTCTTGGGTTAAAAAATCAACTATACATAAGATTCCACTGCCTGAAAGGAAGTCAAAAGTAACCACTGCCAAAGTTGTAAATCAGGGCCATGATAGGAACAACGAATATCCTGCCACTGTGAACAATAAATTTGCTGTTTGGTGGAATAAAGGGGTTGATAAAATTATTGGTCCTGCGAAGGGCCCCAAAGCTGTGCTTATCCCTGTGGATGAATACAATCAAAAATATGTAAAAAAATAAGACGTTTCTTTTGATCGTCCACGTCAGTGATAGAAATAATTAAAGAATGATCGCAAAAGATAACTTGTGGCTCCCAAAGCTGAGACACTCACGACCCATATGCTAAGGAACCACATAAGGCGTTTGGGCCAATTGGGCTGATTTTCTTTTTGGGTTTCCATGTTTTAAAATCCTAAACTGTTTTCGCAAATGCTCGTGTTGGTGATTTTAAAGACTTTAATGGTAGCCATCGCCTGGTTTTACTTTGCCGCGGAATATCCAATATACATAGGCTGTGTACCCTAAAATCACGGGTAGCAAAACAAGTGTGCCATAGAGAAGGAAGCTTAAGCTTTCTGGAGGGTTTGCGGCTTCCCATATGGTGAAATGGCGCGGCACAATATAGGGAAACATGCTAATGGCAAACCCTATATAACACAAGATAAAGAGGTTAAGGGTTGCTAGGAATGGGTAATATTCATGACGCTTTTTGATTGAGATAAAAAGTATGGCTGCACATAATGCAACTAAGATGGGCACGGGTGCTACATAAAGAATATTGGGCCAAGAGAACCAGCGTTGAGAGATGTCTGTATCTAAGAATGGGGTCCATAGACTGACAAAGCCGACAAAACCAAAAACGATGATTGCAAGTGGCATAGCCAGTTTAAAAAGATCGTATTGTAATTCATCGGTTGTTTTCATGATGAGCCAACAGGTGCCATGGAGCGCATAACCGGCTACGACGGCAAGTCCAACGGAAACTGTGAATGGTGTGAGCCAGTCAAACCAACCGCCAGAATAGTGACGACCGGTGACTTCGATGCCTTGAATGAATGCGCCTAGCATTAGGCCTTGGCAAAAGGCAGCGATGGTTGAACCGGCTGTGAATGACCATTCCCACCAATGGCGATCTTTTTCATTTGACCTGGGGATATATTCAAATGCGACACCGCGAAAAATTAGCGCTAACAGCATTGCGATGATGGGGGCATAGAAGGCAGGCATCAAGGTTGCGTATGCCAAAGGAAAGGCAGCAAACAGGCCACCACCGCCTAAGACGAGCCAAGTTTCATTACCATCCCATACAGGGGCGATGGTGTTCATCATCACTTGGCGATCTTCATGTTCTGGAAAAAATGGAAAAACAATTCCAACACCTAGGTCAAAACCATCAAGGACAACATAGAGCAAAATTGCTGTTGCAATGAGAATTGCCCAAATAAATGCAAAATCAAAAACCATGAACGATTTTCCTTTACTTAATGTTGATCAGCGGTGTGGGCTGGGTTTTGTTTCATTTGGCGTAAGATGTATATGATGCCTGGGGTGAAAACTAAAAAATAGACAAAAACAAAGGCTATTAATGAGCCCAATACACCAGGGGCATCAATTGGAGATACGCTGTCGGTTGTTCTCAATAATCCATAAACGGTGTAGGGCTGGCGACCAACCTCTGTGACCATCCAGCCGGCAAGCAAGGCAATGAGGCCGCTTGGGCCCATGATTAGGCTTGCGCGATGAAAGAGTGTGCTTTGATATAATTTTCCGGTTAGGCGGAGTATGAGGCCAGTCAAACCGATGAGGATCATAAGTGTACCGAGCCCGACCATGATGCGAAATGACCAAAAGACGATGGGGACGTTGGGCCAGTCTTTTTTGTCCCATTCCTTTAGGCCTTTTATTTCCGCGTCCCAGCTGTGTTTTAATATCATGCTGCCTAGTTTTGGAATTTCAAGGGCATAGTCCACCTGGCCTTTTTCAGAATTTGGCCAGCCAAAAAGAATGAGAGGGGCACCATTTCTTGTTTCATAGTGGCCTTCCATGGCAGCAACTTTGGCTGGTTGGTGTTCTATGGTGTTTAGCCCATGCATGTCGCCAGCTAACATTTGTAGGGGAGCAACGAGTGTGGCCATCCATATGGCCAATGAGAACATGGTTTGAGCGCTTTTATTGGTTTTATCTTTTAATAGGTGATAGGCGCCAACTGCACCAACGATGAAAGAGGTTGAGAGGTAGGCGGCCAGAACCATATGAACAAAACGATAGGGGAAGGAGGGGTTGAAGATAATTTCCCACCAATCTAGGGGAATGAATTGTCCAACTTCGTTGATCCCATATCCTGTTGGCGTTTGCATCCAGCTATTGACCGATAAAATCCAAAAGGCAGAAAATAATGTGCCGATGGCCACTGTACAAGTGGCAAAAAAGTGCAGGCCTTTGCCAACTCGGTTCATACCAAAGAGCATTATGCCTAGAAACCCAGCCTCTAAGAAAAAGGCGCTTAAGACCTCATACCCTAAGAGGGGCCCAAGTACAGGGCCGGTTTTATCTGAAAAGACACTCCAGTTGGTGCCAAACTGGTAGCTCATCACCAATCCAGAGACAACGCCCATGCCAAAGGTTATGGCAAATGGTTTTTTCCAGTAATTAAAAAGTTGGAGATAAACATCTTTGCCTGTCCATAACCACAACCCTTCCAGGACAGCTAGAAAACTAGCTAGGCCAATTGAAAATGCGGGGAAAATAATGTGAAATGCAATTGTGAATGCAAATTGGATTCTGGCGAGCAGAACTGCATCGGTCATTTCAAGCATTGTTTGTTTCCTTTGAGGCTAACGGTTCAGGCGTGGTTAAATTTATCGGTCTTCTCATGCCTGAGTTTAACTAGGTTTGGTATGCGACCAATTGTACTTATGAGGGGCGTTTTTAGCTACTTCTATGATTTTATGGGGGGATAATCACGTAGATTGCTCACAAAAACCTCTTTTAGAGAGTGATCTTGGCAACGTTTGTTTAGAAATTAGATCTCTTTTTGATATTGGCTTTGTTCTGACTTGACGGGCCTTGGATCAAATGGTGCATTAAATGGTTCTTTATGTTTGGTCAGATCAATTTTTGCGTAAGAGGATCAATTCAATGCCGCAAACTGCCACATCTCAAAAAAGTAAACGCACTGAATTTTCTGGTTGGGGACGGCTGGTTGATTATTTCTTTGGCCGTAATGCTTTAATCGGTTTGGCCAGTCTTATGTTATTGGCCATATCTGGCTATGCAACATGGAGTGGTATGAGTGATTTTATCATCGGTGTGCAATCTGAGGGGGGCTCCCAAGGACGCGAGATACCTGGTGGGTTGTCGGTCTCTAATGAAGCTTTGGTTATTTGTGTTGTGGTGGCGCTTACGTTTTTGATGTGGCTATCGCTGCGTGAGACATTTGGTGCTCAACGACGTTTTACTGATCGGTTGATTACGTTTCCACTTTATGTGTTCTTGGCGCTTTGGTCTATTGGGTTTGGGTATGGGTTTTGGTGGAGTTTAATTGCAGGTGAAGAGGCTACGCGGACGTCTCTTTCTGGTTTGCAAGAAGATGCACGTGATGCTGGCAATGTTGTTGCCGCCCGGCTGGATGCGGTCAAGATCCAACTTGATAATGTGGTGAGTTGGTCTGAGACGCAAATGGCGCGAGAGGATACAAGTGGGGGCAGTTGCGGGGTTCGTTCCGGCGCTGGGCAAGGTCCGCTCTATAATGCGCGGCGCAGTGTGCGTGATCAGGTGGCTTCATTGAGAGATGGGATCTCTAATTCTTGGCTTGGGCCGGTTAAGCAGAATTTGGATCAATTGAGATTGAGTGTTTCACGTATTGAGGGGGCAACTGTTACAGAGCGCCAACAAATGTTTGATGTTACCGCTGCTAGGGTGAGGGGAAGCGCGCGCAATATTGCGGCGCGCAGCAATGAGCTGGGTAAATCAACAGCTGCTGAAATGTTAGCCCTTGCAGATGTTGTCTCTGTTGAACCAGGCCAGACAGGGTTTTCTTGTTATGACCCTACTTTGGCGCAAAGATTGCGGCAAGCAGCCACGCAAGCAAGTGAGCCTGCCACTTTAAATTTACGCGAGGCTGCTTTTACAGAAGGGCCCGCTGGTGTGGCCAATGCGGTTAAACGGTTGTGGTCTAACGTTGGGTCTTATTTAAGTGGGCTTGGGGCTTATATTGCTTCTGGCGGGGAAATTGTTAAAGAAAAGGCTAAGAATGCTGTTGCAATCTCTGGGCGTGATTTGATTGCTTTAATGGCAACATTGGGAATCGATTTGGGTTTGTTTGCTTTAACAGCACTAAATCCGCCGATGGCGACGCCTTTGCGCCGGGATGGGTTAGAGCGCAATCAAGCGCGGCTGCATTTGCCTAACATGACTGTTATTCGTCAATTAACCGCGGCGATTGAAACCGCAATAGCCAGAGCGCCTGTGGCAGATATTGAATGGGTGCGCAAGCATCTATTACATCATGATGGGATGTCGTTTTTTGTTAGTCCCAATCTTTTTAGTGTCGAGCAAGATAATGATGATGAAGAGTTGCGTGCCCTTGCCATGAACCAGCTTGCTGGTGTGTTAGATGATTTGGAGTTGATACGTACTTTAAATCGGTGGGAATTGCGCCATGCGCGGAAAGACGAAACGCGTGAAAGTCTCTCTCATGTCGAGGGGCAAAAACCAGTTCGAAACCATGGTTTGTTGTCTAAAGCGCGCCGTTTGTTGGATATTGCTGGGTGGAGTAAAGATGCGCAATCGGATATGGAAATTTATCGTTTGGTTGATACTGAGGGGTTGACGCCTTTGTTAACAGTGTTAAATGAGGCCAGCCGCGTGAGTGAGCTTGAGAATGATGAGGCTTTAGAAAATGCTTCTAAGGGGCAAGAGATAAAAAGTTAGATCTTGCTTTGGCTTATTCATCTGTCTTAGCTTTGGATTGCTTTTTCTTTTCTTTTTCTTTTCTTTTTCTTGTTCTTTTTTTTGTTTTTCCAATTCTGCTGATTCCAGAATCTGGTCGATTTCGTTTTGTGTTTTTTGAGCGCAGGGAATGGCGTTTATCTCGCAATAATAATATCTAGAGCCTTGGCCTTTTTTGCATTTGATGTTTTTACTTTGAGCTTGGTGCCATAGGGAAAAATCTTTGCCATGTTTGGTCGTCACGATGTCAGACCATATAATAATGGTTTTTAGTTGTGCAATGGAGGCTACAACATTGCCAGGACCAGGGGTTTTAACTGGCTTTTGACAAAATGGCAGTGTTTCTTCGGGCTCAGTTGCTAACTTTTTTTCCTCAGCATTTGTGCTTATTGAGGGTAATAATAAACTTGTAAAAATTATTATGGAAACGAAGATATATTTCTTCATCGTAGTGTTTCTTTCAAGACTGTCTGTTTTTTCAATTGTTTTAATAAATAAGATTTAGTGCTTTAGGCTCAGCACTTAAAGTTTAGTTCTATAGAATATAGAAAGTCGTAATGAGTGCAACAATACATACATTTTATATACATATTACATGATGGTTTTTTATTGTCATGATAATGAGATGTTTTTGAAAAATTAATGACGCGTGAATTCAGGTGCTATTAACTGGCTTGTATTCACACTTAGGCCAGCTGTCTCGTTTTGAAGATTTAAATAATCAGAGTTCTTTAATAATGAGGTGCGTTTAAAATAGCTTTGCGGGATGGTTTGAGACATTTTCCAAAGTGACGTAAAAGATCGTTGGCTCATAAGTGCTGTTTGTTTGCACTCATTATTAAAAATGTAAAAACCAAACCGGGCATTTATATCGCGGCGCATAGATTCGCCAGACCAACTACAAAGCGACCCAAGTGTTAGTTGCTCATGAGCATCTGCTAGATTGGCTCTTTTTGCCCATCTAATCTGATGTTGAGGCGTGAGACCGCATGGTGAGGTTTGGGCAGATAACCAACTGTTTAATTCTTCTGATTGGGTGAGTTGAGAAAAAATAATGTGTAATTTAACATTATGTGACTTTAGATCGTCACTATATTTTGTGATTGCTTTGGCGATACAGCTTTGGGGCGATCGAGCCACGAGCGTTAAGGTTTTATTTTCTGGATCAACTTGATTGTCGGTTTGGATGGTATTCTTTTTCAGTATTTCTATAAATTGATCAAGTATATCAAAGAAATAAGTCATTTCTGCCTTTTCGCTGTCGTCAAAGGTAGTGGATATTTCTTTGCTCGGTCCCATTTATTATTTATCCTTTTGGGCTTGTGTCTGTGCCTTGATCATTAAAGTATAAGTCAAAGTCGGTTAATGAATGATTGCTGATTGTTCTATTTTTTCATATTTATCATCGTTAAACCTTTTTATTTTGGTCCTGGTTATCGTGTGAATTTCTTTGCATAGAACTGTCCTCATTTGTTTTTGCATACCATTGAGTGATTTTTTTTACTTCTATATCTGTCTTTGCAGGGTTTTGACCCGTTTTGAGATCATGTTTTTTTATGTCTGTTCTTAACTCGTTGCCATTGGAAAGAGAGGCTGTCTTGATTGTTGGTTGTTGTTCTGTCTCATGTTTCGTTTCTACATTTTCTTGATTCGACATTTGATCACTCGTGTCTGGGATCGTGCTTTGGGGGGCAATAGCTACGGGATTGCCAAAAAGATCCAGATCTTCTTTGGGTGATTTGGTTTTTGGGTAAGTTTTTTCAAGAAATTCTTCTTTATCTGAGATCTTTGTTTTAGCTGAAGGCCATGATGCACACTTGGTATTGTTTAGGGCCTTGTTTTCAGCGTTTAAGACTATTTTTGTATGCAGGGGTATGTTTTTCTTTGTGGTTAGATCTATGGCTGTTTTATGCACGGTCATATTCAGTGGTTCTGGTGCAGAGTTTTGTTTTAGAGCTGTGTTTTGTTGTTGCTCTTGGGTGATTTTTTGATCTCTTACAAAGTTTTGGGCAAGGGGAGGTTGTTGTCTTGCTTGCTGGGGGAATGTATTCACCGGCATTTGCTTTAAAGGGGGGGGCATGTCGTTATTTTGTTGAGTGGGGTTTGTTTGTTGTTGGTGTGCGAAACCTGCCTTGTGCTGGGTGTGCCCGTCTTGTTTCGCATGTTGTTGATTTAACGTGGGTTGCTGACGATGACCTTGCGAATGAGGTTTTTTAAAATGCACGGGAGAGATAATGTTATCTTTTTTCATTTCGTTTTTATTCAGGTCTTGAGCCATTTGTTCAGACTTTATTGAACGAAAAAGGCGTGGCATCTGAATAGGAGGCATCTCGATAAGAGGTTGCTCATCGATTGGCGCGGCGGGGTCTGTTTTTAAATGGGGGGCTCGTGAAAGCGCTTGCCCTTCTTGGTTGTTTGATTGATTATCTTGATCAACAACAAGATTGTCAGTTGTTAAATGGCTTTTCGCAGGGAAAAGACTGGTATTAGGAAAAAGACTGTTATTTGGAAAAAGACTGGCAAAATTTGGATTGTTCTCAGATTGTATTTGATCATCATTGGCAAAGTTCAGCTGATTTTCTGACTGTTTTTGAGCCACAGCGATTGAGAC
>JAJFHF010000020.1 GCA_021775775.1 Hyphomicrobiaceae bacterium | reverse complement strand
GGTAATTGCAAAGCAATATCGGATAAGGAAAACTTTGGCGGCATAGAAAATGGAGTTTGCGGGTTACAGGCAACAATATTAAACGTTTTATCCAAGGCCTCACTATTTATCGAATAGCGGATTTCCTTTAACCGGCAATGCAAAGTTTGTACGGCTGAAAAATAGATCAGTTGCTTACCGCTATAATTCCGAAATTGAACCCAGCCTGTATCCTTATTCGCAGCCAACATCATTTTATAAGTCGCAAGCGGCATGATGCGGCTTTTCCCTTGAGCAAAAGCCCCAATTGTGGACGCCCCCCATAAAACAAGCACCAAAACCAATCCAAAATGTCTAAACCGCATCAAATACATTCCTATCAAACAAACCTAAAAAAAATCAGCAAATCTTATATCATTTCTTCGTTTTTTTTGCACCGCTTACCTGTTCATACCAAGCGGCAATATCTGTAATATCCAAATCACTCATCGGCTGAGCCACAGCATTCATCACCGCGTGTGCCCGGCTCCCATCTCTAAATTGTGAAAGACCGAGCACAATAAACCCCTCAACAGTGCCCTTCCACTCTTGTGCTTTCGCAGCGCGCGCCAAGCCTATACGCCCATGACAACGCGTGCACAATTGCGCTTTACCCCGCCCTCGTTTCTGAGGCGTTAGCTCATCTTGCGCCAAAACCGGGGCTATAAAAGAAGAAGAACTCTGATCGAAAGGCGACGCAAGAGAGCCAATAAGCGCCACCCCAAACAACAAAGCAACAAAACCACAAACACGAACAGAATACAAAGCCTGGCAAACCATCATGAGAACTCTTTCCTTATTAAAGCCTCATGATACTCTCAAATTTTAAAGCAAGGAACCAGACTTTCTTATGAAACACTCATTAATTATCAAAAATCATTTGAGTGGTGATGGCAAAAACATCAAAGCGACGTCCCATAAAATAAAAACCACCCACCCGTGACAAACTGAGCACACCAGTTGCCTTGACATTGCCACATTAACCCTTATTGTTCGCGCCGACCCATAAAAAATGGGCAAAATTCTCAAATCCATAATTCTATGGAAAAAAGGGTCTTATCTACCTTTCTTAAATCAAAATATAAAGTGGAGTATTCCAATGTTTCTCAAACGGACAGCGGTTTTGTGCGCGCTTGTTTTCGCCAGTCTTATGGTTAATAGCCCCGCCTATGCCTTTAAACAATGTGGCAAAGCATCTTGGTATGCCGGCCCTACAAACACCACAGCAAGTGGTGAGCGTTTGCGCCACGGCGCCAACACGGCAGCCCATAAATCATTACCTTTTGGCTCCAAAGTACGTGTAACCAACAAACGCAATGGACGCTCTATTGTCGTTCGGATTAACGATCGTGGCCCCTTTATTCGTGGCCGGGTCATTGATTTAACCCGCGGCGGCGCCAGCCGTCTTGGCTTTATCAATTCAGGTGTGACCCCTGTGTGCATCACACGCATCAAATAAAAATATTTGAGAGCAAAATGAAAAAAAGCCTATCGGAAAGGAAACGGACCGGTAGGCTTTTGTGCTTTTATGTCTATATGATTGATCAACTTATTGGCCTCTGCGTGTATTCAAACAAATATACCGATCAGCTAAAATACAGTCATCATGCAGCATCTGAAAATAAGTCTTATTGTGCGCAAAAGCTTGTGCTTGAGACTTATCCAATAACGCGGACGTCTGGGGTGTTGAGATCGTATCTTGCAAAGCCAATACACTAATGCTTGTTCCAAACAATACGAATGTCAAAACCCCCATTAAAATCAAAGATAAGATTTTCATTATTCCTCTCCTTTTGCATATAAAAGATTGATATGCTCTTTTGTCGCAAGCAACGCCAATAAGGTTCAAACCAATCGGCCTAATAAATGACAAAGAAGTGAAAAGGAACCCCGCCATGTCAGTACAATTAAAACTACCAGGGTCACGGTCCCGCACATTTGAGGCAAACATAACCATGCTACCAGCTACGGTTAAGCTACCAGCCCCAAAACAACAGCTATTTGGTGGATTGGTAGTAAGTTTAATCTTTAGCTTAATGGGATATTTTCTATTTAAAGATGGCATTCAAATGGGGATGATAAATCCCAACACATTAGTCGGTCTAGCCATTGGCGGCTATGGCGCTTTGACAATGGCCAAAACTTTAGTCTCACCAAAGGGGCAAACCCAGATAAGTTTCCAAGACGATCATGTTGAGGTTAAAACCAGCGGTTGGATAAAATCATCCCACTGGCAAGAGCCCTATTCCAACTATAAAGGCATCAAGTCCCGCACCAAAGAAACCCCATCGCGCCCTGATAGTGATCCCTATCAAATAATAGAACTCATCCATAAAGAAGATGAAAGTAAAACACTTCCTCTTTATGCGGCGCGCCGTGAGCACGCCCCCATTGAGCATCTAGAACATTACGCCGATGTGTTGGGAGTACAGGTTATAGAATAAAGAGAAGCAAATGTGTAGCGCGGTAAAGCCTACTGCAAATGCTCCTTAACCACTTTATTGGCCTGGCCAAAATCCATTTTACCGGCATAGCGCTCTTTCAAGGCGGCCATTGTGCGCCCCATATCCTTCAAGCTTTCAGCGCCCAACTCATCAACCACGTCTTTGACAGCGCTAGCAACCTCATCTTCGTTCATCTGTTGAGGCATGAAATCTTTAATAATCAAAATCTCTTCACGCTCTTGGGTCGCCAATTCTTCGCGCCCAGCATCAGCGTAGGTCTGAGCTGATTCAACCCGTTGTTTGACCATTTTTGCCATAATTTCTAAAATTTCAGCATCAGTAACCGGGTCTTTCCCCGTAGAGCGAGCCGCAATATCTCGATCTTTAATCGCAGCATTAATCAAACGTAACGTACCAACCCGCAATTTATCTTTCGCTTTAATGGCCGTTTTTAAGTTTTCATTTATTTGCTCGCGCATAAATCCACCTCAGAATCAAATAATCTAACAAAGACTAATGCAATTCCCCCCTCGAAAGCAAATGGTTTTAATACACTAAGGGACTGATTTAATTCATTATTTTTTATATTTTTTTGTTGACTAGACCAAATCAATGACTTATGTGTTGGCCGTTTGCCAAATGGGTTTCACGATACATACGCATGTGGTAGGCATAAGAGTGACCTAAAAAGATCAAATTGAAGGGCACAATCAATAAAAATTTGATGCAAATTGCCCTTCCAAAGGTCTTAAGTTTCACAATACAAACACCATCAAAACTGTACAGGCACACCTTAACTATAAAACTGTACGATAAGACAAGGCCAAATCGATGTCCCAAACGCCCGCTCCTTCAACTCCCAAAGCTTGGGAAGTTAAACACGCCACAGCACTTATAGTCCTAGCTGATGGATCAGTGATTGAAGGACAAGGCGCCGGCGCACAAGGGAGTACAATTGGCGAAGTTTGCTTTAACACCGCCATGACAGGTTACCAAGAAATATTGACAGACCCCTCATATGCCGATCAAATCATCACTTTCACATTTCCCCATATAGGCAATGTCGGCACCAATGAAGACGACAATGAAACCAGTAACCTCAATGCCAGCACCAAAGCCAAGGGTTGCATATTAAAAGCACCGATCACCAGCGCATCAAACTATCGCTCTCAAAGTCATTTAAACAGTTGGTTAAAAGATCAAGGCATCATTGCCATCACCAATATCGATACCCGCGCCTTAACCAGCCTCATCCGAGACAAAGGCATGCAACACGCCGTCATCGCTCATAACGCAGATGGTGAATTTGATATTGAAACTTTGACCCAGACAGCCGCCAACTGGCCCGGCATTGAAGGTTCAGATTTGGCCAAAGACGTCACCACAAACAAACCCTATGACTGGAGTGAGACCACCTGGCAATGGGATCAAGGTTATGGCCAACAAAGCGCCCCTCAATTTCATGTTGTTGCCCTTGATTGCGGCACCAAGCGCAATATTTTTCGCTGTCTGGCCACACAAGGTTGCAAGGTAACCGCCATGCCAGCATCAAGCACCGCACAAGATATTCTAGATCAAAATCCTGATGGCATCTTCATCTCCAATGGCCCAGGCGACCCGGCCGCCACTGGTGATTATGCCGTCCCAGAAATTCAAAAACTCATTGAAAGTGGCAAACCCATTTTCGGCATTTGCCTTGGTCATCAAATTTTAGCCCGTGCCCTTGGAGCAAAAACTGTAAAAATGGCACAAGGTCACCACGGCGCTAATCATCCCGTTAAAGATCACACCACGAACAAAGTTGAGATAACATCAATGAACCATGGCTTTACCGTTGATCGAGAGAGTTTGCCAGATAATCTAGAAGAAACCCATATTTCCCTGTTTGATGGCACAAATTGCGGCATAAGACTTAAAGACAAACCTATTTTTTCAGTGCAATATCACCCTGAAGCCAGCCCAGGTCCACAAGACAGCCATTATTTATTTACCCGCTTCACCAACTTCATGCGGGCCCAAAAAGGGCAAGAGCTACAAAGTGAATAAATTAAGCCACCAAGCACAAAGATGAGTACAAATATGAACAAGTCAGTATATGCCTCCCTTTTCACCCTATGTCTTGGAGGGCTTATTGTTCTAAGTGGTGTCACTGCCAGCCACTCTAAAGAGCTAAGCAATCCCACCAAATGGCAATCTGACCTTTTAACCAACAAAGCCCTTGTTGGCAAAATTTGGTCGCGCAAAAAAAATGATTTTATAACCCCCACTGAGTTAGCAAGTGAGCTACACGAAAAAAAATATATCCTCCTTGGGGAAACTCACGACAACCCAGATCACCATTGGCTCCAAGCCAAAATCATCGAACAACTATCAAACCAGCCCAACAAGCCAAACTTTGTCAAACCAAGCCTTGTCATGGAGATGGTCCGCGTCGATCAAATGTGGCGTTTGAACAAATACCGTGCTCAAAAAGACTCCAAAGCCATACATTTGGGCACCGCCCTATTGTGGGAAGCCAATGGCTGGCCCGATTGGAACATGTATTTACCCATTGGGGAGCTAATCTTCAAACATAACCTAGAAGTCTACCCCGGTATGGCCTCGCGCATGATGAGCAATCACTTAATTAAAAGTGACCTGTTCACAATGAACCAAGAAAACAAAGATAAGCTAAAATTAAACATCCCCCTCGATCCGCCCCTTCAAAAAAGCTTGGTCGATGAGGTGCGCACTTCCCATTGCGATCGTTTACCCGAGCGTGTCATAGAACCCATGGCAGGGGTCCAACGCTTTCGCGATGCTTGGATGGCCGATGTCATGATACAAGCAGCCACAGACGATGATGGCAAAAAACGCCAAGTCATCCTCATTGCCGGCAGTGGCCACACACGCGATGATCGCGGTGCCCCTTGGTATCTTCGCAAACGTAGCCCAAGCGCAGAGGCAAACAGCGCCTCCATTCAATTTGCTGAAGTCACAAACAAGGCAAAAACCATCAAAGAACTCGCAGCAACTGACCCCAATGGCAAAGTCGCAGCAGACTACATCTGGGTAACCCCCGCAGTCACACGCGGCAATTATTGCGATTCCATCCCAGATTTTGGTGGTCATAAAAAGAAACCAGCAAAGCCTTAAAATAAGTATATCTATGCGTAGATAATGCGCATAAATGTTAACTGGATTTCTTAGTTTTTTACCGGTTTAGGGATTGCCCTTTAAAGGAACCTTCTTTATTGTGCCCATCCAACAAGGGCTTAAAAAATCCAGTTCACAAAACCATTAAATGCATCTTGAAATATCTGCTTTTTACATAAGCAAAAACGTAGCGTACCGTGTAAAAACCTAATCTGGTTTTCATTCATAGGCCACAGCTATTGCTGAAAAGCTTGCGCCAAAATTTGAGCTGACCACTAACGATAAAGCAACGAAGAGACCTATGCCAAAACGTGACGACATCAAATCTATCCTCATCATCGGGGCCGGTCCTATTATTATTGGGCAAGCTTGCGAATTCGATTATTCAGGCACCCAAGCTGTCAAAGCCTTAAAAGAAGAAGGCTACCGGGTCATTCTGGTCAATTCCAACCCAGCAACCATCATGACAGACCCTGAGCTGGCAGATGCCACCTATATCGAACCCATCACCCCCGAGATCGTCTCAAAAATCATCGCAGAAGAGCGTCCAGACGCCATTTTGCCGACAATGGGCGGACAAACAGCCCTAAACACAGCCCTTGAATTAAAAAAACGCGGCATACTCGATGCCCTCAACGTGGAAATGATTGGCGCCAAAGCCTCCGTCATTGACAAAGCCGAGGACCGCGATCAATTCCGCAAAGCTATGGCTAAAATTAATCTAGAGACACCAAAATCTCGCGTCGCCAACACAATGGGCGAAGCCCTCGACGCCATAGAAGACATCGGTCTTCCCGCCATCATCCGTCCTTCTTTCACCATGGGCGGCACTGGCGGCGGCATTGCTTACAACCGCGAAGAATATATTGATATCATCGAGCGCGGCCTCGATGCCTCTCCCACCACTGAAGTTCTCGTTGAAGAATCTGTTCTAGGGTGGAAAGAATATGAAATGGAAGTGGTCCGCGACAAAGCTGACAACTGCATCATCATTTGCTCAATTGAGAACATTGATCCTATGGGCATCCACACCGGCGACAGCATCACCGTTGCCCCAGCGCTCACCCTAACTGACAAAGAATATCAAATCATGCGCGACGCCTCACTAGCGGTCTTGCGCGAAATTGGCGTTGAAACTGGCGGCTCTAACGTCCAATTTGCCGTCAACCCTAAAGATGGCCGCCTGGTCGTCATCGAGATGAACCCACGTGTCTCGCGGTCTTCTGCGCTGGCATCAAAAGCCACCGGTTTTCCCATTGCAAAAATCGCCGCCAAATTGGCCATCGGCTATACCCTGGATGAATTAGATAATGACATCACCGGCGGCACCACGCCCGCCTCCTTTGAACCAACCATCGATTATGTTGTTACCAAAATCCCGCGCTTTGCCTTTGAAAAATTCCCTGGCAGTGAACCAACCTTAACCACCGCCATGAAATCTGTTGGCGAAGCCATGGCCATAGGGCGCAATTTTCAAGAAAGCCTGCAAAAAGCCCTTCGTTCTTTAGAGACAGGATTAACCGGCCTCAATGACCTGCCCTTTACAGAACTTGGCCAGGGTGACGATAAAAATGTAATTCGTGAAGCCTTAGGCCAACCAACCCCGGATCGTTTATTAAAAGTGGCTCAGGCAATGCGCCACGGGGTCTCTCACGAACAAATTCATGCCTCTTGCAAAATCGACCCTTGGTTTTTAGAACAAATTCAAGAAATTGTTGATAATGAAGCGCGCGTAAAAGCACATGGCCTGCCCCAACAAGCAAGCGAAATGCGCGCCCTAAAAGCCATGGGCTTTTCTGACGCACGTTTGGCTGAACTAACTGATTTTAACCAACAAGATGTCGCTGATCACAGATCGAGCCTTAACATTCATCCTGTTTACAAACGAATTGACACCTGCGCGGCTGAATTTGCCTCACCCACGGCCTACATGTACTCCACCTATGAAACCCCTCTTATTAAGGGCGCTGAACCTCAATGCGAATCTGACCCTGATGACAGAGAAAAGATCATCATTCTTGGCGGCGGACCCAACAGAATTGGCCAGGGCATCGAGTTTGATTATTGTTGTTGTCACGCTGCATTTGCTCTATCTGAAATTGGCTATCAAACCATTATGGTCAATTGCAACCCAGAGACCGTCTCCACTGACTATGACACCTCTGATCGCTTGTATTTTGAACCCTTGACCCAAGAAGACGTCCTAGAGATTATCAATTTAGAAAAATCAAAAGGCAGCGTCAAAGGCGTGATCGTACAGTTTGGCGGACAAACACCGCTCAATCTGGCAAACTTTTTAGAAGAGCAAGGCGTGCCCATTCTTGGCACATCCCCCGATGCCATCGATTTGGCTGAAGACCGCGATCGCTTTAAAGAACTCATAGATGAACTTGAAATCACCCAACCAAAGAACGGCATAGCGCGCTCAGCTCAGCAAGCCAAAGCCATTGCTGATGAAATTGGCTTCCCCGTCGTAATCCGCCCCTCCTATGTCCTCGGCGGCCGGGCGATGGAAATCGTTCACTCCCATAGCCAACTTGATCGCTATATCAACGAAGCCGTGAACGTCTCAGGCGACAGCCCTGTTTTATTAGATAGCTATTTGCGCGATGCAATCGAGGTTGATGTTGATGCCCTTTGTGATGGACAAGATGTATTCATCGCCGCCATCATGGAACATATTGAAGAAGCTGGCGTCCACTCAGGAGATAGCGCCTGCGCCCTGCCCCCTCATTCATTATCCAAAGAAATTTTAGAGCAACTAGAAGTTCAATCCACCAAACTAGCCAAAGCCTTAAATGTGGTGGGGCTAATGAATGTGCAGTTTGCCATCAAAGATGACCAAATTTATATCCTAGAAGTCAATCCGCGCGCCAGCCGCACAGTTCCCTTCGTCGCGAAAGTCATCGGCTATCCAGTTGCTGCCATTGCCTCACAACTAATGGCCGGCAAAAAACTAAAAGACTTTAATCTAAAGCAAAACAAGTTCGATCATGTTGCCGTCAAAGAAGCTGTGTTCCCTTTCACCAGGTTCCCTGGTGTTGATAGCATTCTAGGTCCTGAAATGCGCTCAACGGGTGAAGTGATGGGCCTCCATAATGATTTTTCAATGGCCTTTGCCAAAAGCCAATTAGGTGCCGGTGTAAAACTACCAATAAAAGGCACCATTTTCATCTCTGTAAAAGAAGATGACAAAGAACGCATCATAAACAGTGTTAAACAACTAGAAGACCTAGGGTTTGCCATTGTCGCGACCAGTGGAACAGCCCGTTTTTTAAATGAAAACAATATACAAGCACAACCTATCAACAAGGTTCTTGAGGGACGCCCCCACATCGTTGACGCCATGAAAAATGGCGATATAGATATTGTTTTTAACACGACAGAAGGGTCAAAAGCTCTAGCCGATAGCAAATCTATCCGTCAAACGGCTTTGATCCATCACATCCCCTACTACACGACTTTAGCTGGTATTATGGCTGTTTCTCGCTCAATTGTTGCTTTAAGTGAGGATAATATCACTGTAACCTCTATTCAAGACTATATGTCGCGTCATTCTTGAGTTAGATAAGATTCGCAAACTGAATTTATCGCGATGAAAACTGTATAGGAAAGCACAATGTCAGTAGATAAAGTACCAATGACAGTAGAAGGCCATGCTGAACTTGAAAAAGAACTCCAGCATAGAAAATCTGTTGAGCGGCCACAAATCATACAAGCCATATCAGAAGCCCGTGCTCATGGTGATCTATCAGAAAATGCGGAATATCATGCTGCCAAAGAATCTCAAGGCTTAAATGAAGCCAGAGTCAGTGATTTGGAAGACAAATTATCACGCGCAGACGTCATAGATATCACAAAACTAACCGGTGAACGTGTCATATTTGGCGCGACAGTCGAACTCGTCGATGAAGATACGGAAGACGAAGTAACTTATAAAATTGTCGGTGAGTATGAAGCAGATGTAAAATCAGGCAAAATATCGATTACCTCACCAATTGCCCGTGCCCTCATCGGAAAAAGCGTCGGTGACGTCGCTGAAGTTCACACGCCTGGCGGCGGACGGTCCTATGAAATCTTAAAAATCACATTTAAAAAATAATTCAAAAAGAAGAGTCCAAAGAAAGCTAAACTTCCACTTCATTTAAAAAGCACCCATAAACAGACAAATAGGCTCAAATTACCCCTTTTTTTGCAATTTTCACCTTCTAAATTTAAGCATTATTAAAGAACTAAATAGTACGTTAATGCAGATAGCGTGGGTATATAGAGGGCTTGTAATGATAAATAGTGCTGAAATTCTTGATGAGCTCCAATCTCTTTCAAATACAAAGTCAAGTGATAGCCGTCGACAATTGCTGCATCGCATCACTGATCTATTCGAAACCACCCAAGATCAACAAGATACGGCCCATCACAATGCCTTTGATGACATTATGGACCGACTATCAAATCAATTAGAAGAATCAGTTCGCGCGGAATTTTCTAACCGGCTTGCCGACATGGCAAATGCCCCCAGAATAACCACACATAAATTAGCCGTAGATACAATTGAAGTGGCACGGCCCGTGCTCCAACGGTCCAAGATTTTATCGGACGATTTCCTCGTAAAAGTTGCACAAACGCAAAGCCAAGATCACTTACTGGCGATCTCAAATCGTGAAGATATTGCAAGCAAAGTTACTGATGCCTTAGTGAACAGAGGCAACGACAAAGTCTTATCAACCGTTACATCCAACCAAGGCGCTAATTTTTCTCGTCAAGGATTTGAAAAACTCAGCCAAGAAGCCAGCAAAAATGCAAATTTAAACAACCTTTTAGAAAACCGTGTCGACACACCAGCTGATCTATTAAAGGTGGTCAAACAACGCGTAGCTAAAAAATTAAAAGAAGAAGCACAAGAATCTAGTATTGACTTATCAGAGCAAGAAATCGATGCCTCCATTGAATTAAACTCTCAAGACATCGAGATAAGTGATGCAAAATTAGAAGCTGCTTATCAAGAGATCGAATATCTTCACAAAAGAAAACAGCTAGATGAACGCGTAGTCATGCACTATGTAAAATTAGAGAGGGTTGATGAAACAATCTACTCACTAGCTTTATTAACTGAGCTTGATAGAAAAACCGTAAAACACGCTCTGTTAACAGCCCAACTGCCAGTCCTTGCCATTATGTGCAAAGCCAATAGCTTCCAAAGATCAACCTTTGCAAGCCTATTACAATTAAGAGAAAATCTATCTAACATAGAGAGTGCAGAAATTATCGAGGCCATACGCCGCTATGAAGGCATTGATCTTTCAACTGCCCAGCGCGTTATGCGATTTTTAAAAGTTAGAGGCATTAAAGAAGCAACGATTGAAGAAATTGGCCAAGAAGTCGATAAAGCAAAAAACGGCTAGATCATCACAAACCTTTCTCGATCGCCAAAACCTCTATCGGCCCTCCTGCTAAAAATTTAGAACGTCGAATAACCAATGATGTTTTTACCCCAGCCACATTGGCCGTTGCCGTCAATTCTTTAATGATGAAATTTTGAAACGCACCCAGATCAGGTGCCACGCACTGCAAAATAAAATCGACCTCGCCTGACAACATATAACATGAACGAACCAGTGCCCACTCCTGACACTGAGCTTCAAAAGCCATCAAATCCATTTCTGACTGAGCCGTTAAGCTAACCATGGCAAATGCCATCAATTCAAAGCCAATGGCTTTTTCATTAAATTGAGCAACATACCCCTCAATAATACCTGCCTCTTCAAGCGCGCGAACCCGGCGCAAACAAGGAGGAGCTGATATGCCAACAGCGCGAGATAAATCAACATTGCTAATACGACCATTGGCTTGCAACTGCTGCAAGATCTTCCAATCAATATGATCTAACTGAGGCTTCACTCCCACAACCTTCCAGACTGGCACATCAACACAAAAAAATATAAATACATATTTTCACTTAAAATATAACATATCTTACTTTATTTCGAAAGATAGACAAAATTAAAGCTGGTTAAAAACGTTTTTTGCAAAACCTGAAATCCCTGTGCCCTTGACAAAACCAGTCATCTCACGTTTGGTTCACCCCTATGAAAACGAGAGATCATTCAAACAAAACACAAAGCAAACCTTTAACCATCTGGACGATGACCAGTGGGGCACAAGGTATGCGCAGTCAGGTAAACGGTCTAGCAAACGCCATTTCAAAAACCAGCACAGACCAAATTATTGAAAAAACGATAGAACTAAAATCATGGAGCAAATGGTTACCAGGACATTGGAATCCCGCCGTCTTTTATAGCCTCACCTCTGGATCATCTGCACTCACACCACCTTGGCCTGACATATTGTTAACAAGTGGCCGGCGCTCCAGCGCGGTCTCAATTGCCATTGGCAAGGCCAGCAAAGGCAAAACCTATCGGGTCCATATTCAAAACCCACAAACGCCCAGCCATTACTTTAATCTCGTATGCTCAATGAAACATGATGCCCTAAAAGGCACCAATGTCATTAATACCAAAACAGCGCTCCATAAGCTCACCTGCGATAAATTAGCCCAAGAAAAAGCTCTCTGGGCTCCAATCTGGCGCGAGCAAATTACTGACTATGATCAAGGTCCTGTTTTAGGGATTTTATTGGGGGGCAAAAACAAAAAATTTGGTTTTGATCAAGACAAACTAGACCAGCTGATAAAACTCATAGAAACCGCTCAACGCGAACAAAACGCTTCCATTTTGATCACGCCCTCAGGCCGCACTGAAACCTTTGTGATAAAAGCTTTGAACACTCAATTTAAAAATGATCCCAATGTATGGATATGGGATCAAAGCAATACCAACCCTTATTATGGGATTTTGGCACACGCTGATCACATAATGGTGACTGCAGATAGTGTCTCAATGATTTCTGAGGCCCTTTACACTTCAAAACCAGTGCATATATTCCCTTTAAGTGGTACAAGTCGCCGGCATCAAATTTTTCTTGATATATTGATGCAAGACAAGGCCATCCGCCCAATAACCCAAACCATCAACTTTTCCGTTGAATCAATCCGCGAACCCATTGACGAAACTAAAAAAATCGCCCACACCATACGCCAGAATTACCAAAACCACATCAGTAATATCTCATAAAAATTGAACGTCAAACCAAAAAATCAGATAAAGGCAAACACTATGAGCACCCAAGCCACGCACACAAAACTAGCTATCATTGGCTCAGGACCTGCAGGCTATACAGCCGCTATATATGCCGCTCGTGCCATGTTAGACCCTGTTTTGTTTCAAGGCATCCAACCAGGGGGCCAATTAACCATCACAACTGAAGTGGAAAATTACCCAGGCTTTGCAGATGTGATCCAAGGCCCCTGGTTGATGGAACAAATGGAAGCCCAAGCGCGCCACGTCGGCACCAACATCATCAATGACCATATCAACGAAGTCGATGTCTCAAAACGCCCCTTCACCTTAAAGGGCGATGGCGGCAAAACATACACAGCCGATAGCCTCATCATCTCCACAGGTGCCCAAGCACAATGGCTCGGGCTTGATAGCGAAGAAAAGTTCAAAGGCTTTGGCGTCTCAGCTTGCGCCACTTGTGATGGTTTCTTTTTCAAAGATAAACATGTGATTGTTGTTGGCGGTGGCAACACGGCCGTTGAAGAAGCCTTATTTTTAACTAACTTTGCTTCAAAAGTAACGCTGGTACACCGGCGCAACGAACTACGTTCAGAAAAGATCCTACAAGACCGGCTCCACAAACATGAAAAAATCGAAGTTCTCTGGGATACAGTTTTAGAAGAAGTCATTGGCGATGAAACACCGCTTAATGTAACAGCAGCCAAATTAAAAAATGTCAAAACTGGCGATGTATTTGAACAAGCCGTTGATGGTGTCTTCATTGCTATCGGACACACACCCTCGACAGAACTGTTCAAAGGCAAAGTTGATATGAAGGAAAACAATTATATTATCACCCAGCCAGATAGCACCAAAACATCAGTTGATGGTGTCTTTGCCGCCGGTGATGTAACCGATGAAACCTTTCGCCAAGCCGTCACTGCTGCCGGCATGGGCTGCATGGCAGCCCTGGAAGCTGAAAAGTTTCTGGCAGATCATTAGCAAAAGCGAACATAGCGCAGCCCATCGCAAACATCACCTAGCTGACATCAACCGCAAATCGAAATATTAGCCAAGAAAAAGAGACCCCCATCTAACGATACAAAGAAGAGAGTGCAGCGAACATGGCGCAGCCCGGCGCGAGCGCCGCCCAACGAAAGGGCCTGCCGCAAAGCGGCAGAATAGCCCATGAGACAAAAAGAGAGATCATTTTCAATGGACTGGGATAGAGTTCGAATATTTCATATCGTTGCAGAAGCCGGCAGCTTTACGAAAGCAGGCGATGAACTGGAAATGAGCCAGTCCGCAGTCTCTCGCCAAATTTCAAAGC
>JAJFHF010000190.1 GCA_021775775.1 Hyphomicrobiaceae bacterium | reverse complement strand
CGCCATCGATGCCTTGGCCGACATTGCTGTTGCGGTGAATGCCAATGTTGAGAACATTGGCGCGCGCCGTCTCATGACGGTGATGGAACGTGTGTTGGATGAGATTAGCTTTAATGCGTCTGACATGGAAGGCGAGACCGTAACCATCGACGCGGCCTTTATTGAAAAGAACATTGGTGATCTGGCAAAGAATACGGATTTATCGAAATTTATTTTGTGATCTCGGCTCAAAGTCCCTCGGCTCTCGCCTCAGTATACTTTTAACCGTTTTCAATATTGTCATGCTTTTCCTTGAAGCGGTTCTGCGGAAACGCATGGCTTTTTTACTGCGATTTTATCTCACGGGCTATGCGGCGGCGCGGTGCTTACGCCGGATGCCTTTGGCGTCATGTTCGTGCGCCAAAAAGCACACTTCCTTCATCGGGTGGTGAGATCGGATTAACAGATTAAAGTCCTTCGGCTAACGCCTCAGTGTACTTTGATCCGATATCATCATGGGTTTTAGAATTCTATACTCAAACTTGTCCAGCAGATTTATAAGCTAAGATAGCTGAAACAATTTGGGTGGCGTCAGTTTGCGCGGCGGCAAAAATTTGAGAGGGTTCATCTGTCCCCTCATCTAGAGATAGCAAGCTATCTTCTTCTCCCTCACCGTTTTGCTCAGCAGTGCGTTGTTTGCCCAATTCAGCTTGCGCGGCTGAGCGGGTTTTTTGGGCTTGGGCGGCCACTGATTTATCTTGCGATGAAGGCTCAGCAGGCGCTAATGCGGCGCGGATGACGATGTCCATTTTCCTTATGGTGGCTTCTGGATTGTTGGGCACGGCGGCGCTGTCGATTTGCACCTCACCACCGATGGCATATTGTTTGTTATCTGGCCCTGTTGTGTATTCATAGGTCGGCGCGCTGGCATAGGAGCCGCCAACAGCGGCATGGGCTTGCTCGTGGGCTTTGACCTCCGCATCGCGCTTTTTTAACTCTTGGACTTGCTTTTCTTCTTCTTCCGTTAGTTCTTGATCGTCCTTTGGTTTTGAACTTTCTTCTGGTTTGTCAATGGCAGCTTTGCGCTCTAACGGCGATGTTTCATCAATTGGTTTTTTGGCAAATTTTTCAGTCAGTGAAATTTCAACAATAGGAGAGACAGCCCGGGCAAGATCTTGGCCGCTGCTGTTTTGAATGTTTGTTTGTGACACAAGCCGGTCAGAGGCGCTGTCCTGGCCTTTAGACTCTGAACCTAAAAAGCCAGAATGATGTGCGGCCTGACCAAATCCAGGGGCTGCTATCATTGTGGTACAATCATCTTCGTTTTTTGACCCCATTATCGGGTCAACACTTCATTATAATGACTGACAACCGTTAAAAAATTGCAAAATTAATCATTAGAAAAGTTATGATTTTTTCGGTCTTATTCTGCGCAAACGCACATAAAGCGCGCCTTCGCCGCCATGTTTTTTGTGCGAGCTTTTGTAACTCACCACAATATCTGACATCTCATCCAACCAAACTGGCACTTGGCGTTTTAAAACCCCTGGTTCTGGTGCACCCAATTCAAAAGACCGTTCTTCATGGTGGCGTTTTTGTCCCTTGCCCGTGATGACCAGAATAAACCGTTTGCCATCACCATGAGCCCGTTTGAGAAAGGTGCGCAAAGCCCCTTCAGCTTGAGCCTGCGTAAAGCCGTGAAGATCGATCATGCCCTCAATGGTTTGCTTGCCCGAAGAAATATTGCGGGCCTCTTGCGTGCTAAAGTTTTGTATTTGTGGCTGAGCCTTTGTTTGGGATGGTGTGCGCTCTTTTGTAGATGACGCTTTGGCTTCAGAGGCCATTGGGATCGGTTTTTTGGTAATAGGTAGGGACTTGCTTGATCCTCCCTCAAGCAACGCGGCAAAGTCTTCTCTTGTGGGCTGTTTGGAGGGCGTGTTGGTTTTCGTATTACTACTACTGGTGTTGTCTTCGCTCTTGTTTTTTGGCGCAGCTATATCGAGGGTTTTTTGCACCTTTTCCCACAGCGCTGCGTCCTCTTTTGAAAGAGGAAATTGTTTGTTTTCATCAGACATAAGCTAACTATATGTGTTCTTTAGAGGAAGGTCATCTTTGTTTTTCTCTCACGGCTGTTTCAAGCGCGAAAAACGCTTGAGCCTCCGAGGGGCTGCGCCATGTTCGCTGGCCTGAAGTAGGTCAGCTTCCTTCTTCGTATAGGTGGTTATTTAGTTTTTTCTTTAACGCGGTAAGAGCATGATAAAGCGGCCCTTGTGTTTGGTGCCACCTGCCACCAGACCAGCGGCCTCGCCAGAGCCCCAATAGATATCGCCGCGCACTGGGCCTTTGATGGCAGAGCCAACGTCTTCGCCGATCATTAAATGGTGGAAGCCTCTCCCCCCGTGATGGTTCAAATTTGGAACATCTAACCAAATCGGCATGCCCAATTGATGGTAGCTGCCATCAACCGCTAAGCTGCGCTCAGGTGTAAGGCTAACCCCTTCAGCACCTATGGGTCCGGTTTTGGTTAGGATTTCATCTTGTTGTTTGAAAAAGATGTATGACTTGTTATGCCACATAACTTTCTTACCAAGATCATTGTTTTCACGCAGCCATCTCTTTACCTCTTCAAGACGTAATTGGCTGCCAGTGAATTTATAATCATTTTTTAGGTGCTGACCAATGGAGCGGTAGGGATGACCGTTCTTTCCGTCATAACCAATGCGCATAAAACTTCCATCTTGTAGTTTGATGCGACCAGAGCCTTGGATGTGCATGAAGAATGAATCCACTTGGTCTTTCAAATAGACAAGCTCAAGGCCTTGGCCCTCAAGGGCGCCGTTTTCTATTGCTTTTCTGGTTGGGAAGGGCTCTAGTTTTTTGCCTGTTTTGCGCATAAAGGTCAGTTGATGGTTTTTGGCAGCGCGGTGACTTTCTTGGATTAACGATACCAAATCTGGTGGGCGGCGATAAACGGGAATGGTAAATTCTGACGTTTTTGTTTTTGATCCTTCAATCACCGGTTCATAATAACCCGTGAATAAAGAGCTCGCACTTTGCACGCGGGCAGGCCTGAAATTTTGTTCAAAAAACTGACGGGCGGTTTGTTTATTGGTGATGGCCGTCGTTTTAAGCGCACGTTGGCAAATGGCCATGCGCTTGCGGTTCGCTCGCGTTCGTTTAGCCCCAGCGCTTGTTTGTTGATTGTTTAGATAGTGAGTGCAGCTTATGCGAAAAGCTTTTAAAGCCGCTAAGTGGTCATCTGTTTGCCACTGGGGGATATCACGAAAACGCAATGGCGTTAGTCTCATGGGTTTTCTCTTTATTTTTACAGTGTAGGATTTGGTTGATTTAGAAGGTTGCCACCACTTTTCGTTTGACCCATTTTCTTCTGGCCAAATTTGATCGCGCATTTGATCAGGGGGGGAGAATTGATCGGGCAAAAAAAACAGCAGCGACAAAAATCCAAAGATAAAACCACCAACTAGTCCCACCCCTAATACTCTCTTTTTTAAAAACGCTTGTAACTTTTGACGATATGGCCCCATTGATCTAAGGCTCATTTATTAGACTTCTGATTTGGTTGAGACTAATTTCCAATTTGGATCGCGCCCTGAGACGGGACGAGAAAATGTCCAAATGTCTGTGATCTTTTCAATGTCTTTTTCATCACCTTCGCTTACAGTGCCATCTTCTTGTGTTAAATAGCGAATAAGTGATGATTTGAATTTAACTGTGATCTCTGCTTGTTTGTCTTCTATATCAGCTTCTAGCATTGTGACTTTATCAAAACCGACAAATTGAGTTGTCATGGTTTGACCTTTTTCTTTGCGCTCATCTATGGCTTGTGAAAAGCCTGCATAGACATCTTTGGCAAGCAAGCGTTTTAACAAACGGGTGTCACCTTGAGCAAAAGCTTCAATGATCATTTCATAGGCACGTTCCGCTCCGGTCATGAATTGCTCAGGCTCAAAACTTTGATCACGATCTGCTATTTGGTTTAAGCCTTCACTTAACTCAGACCCTTCTTTGGCATATTTTGCAATTTGATCATCCATATTTATCTCAGGGATTGGAGGGTTTGTACCTTGAACGCCCGGCTGGTCAGGCATGTTGATGACATTATCATGGTCATTGCTGCGACCTCCCGCTTGATCTCGATTGGGCATATTATCTGAATTGTCATTGCTATAAGGGTCAAAGGGCTGTTGTTCGTTACCGGTTCGGCTCCCTAAAATAGAGCGCAGGTATAAAAAAATTACCACCGCAATCCCTAGAAAAATTACACTTACAATGTCCAAACCGTTGTTCATTTTTGCCTGCTAACTTGTTTTGCTTAATCTTTAAACTGATGAAATGGATGCTTTAATTATTTATTTTCCGCTTTGGATACCCTTAATAAATATAGATTAGCTATATATGGTTATTGCCTGCAGAAAAATAAAGATGCAAATTTCAAATCTTTTTCAATTTCATCTTTTTAATATTTATATCTTTCATATCACTATTATTTGCTTTGGCAAATGCGCATGACTGATTTTCGGCCTTGTTTATCTGTTAGAGAAGGTAAAATGAAGAGCTTTTGCTTTAAATTTCCTGATAAGTCCCATATTTAGATAGTAAAATGCCATGAATTTAAGGCATCAATGAGAGGTTGTATCGATGGGTTTGATTTTTTTCGTGTTGTTTCTTGTCGTACCGTTGCTTGAAATTTATGGCTTTATCACCATTGGGTCTTATATAGGCATTTGGCCAACCATTGGTATTGTCATATTAACCGCCATTGCTGGGTCAATTTTGTTGCGCCATCAGGGCATGAATGCACTGTTTCAAGCCCAAGAAAAATTGCAAAAAGGAACATTGCCTGTTGATCAAGTGATTGATGGTGTTTGTTTGGGCTTTGCCGGCGCATTGTTGTTAACACCAGGGTTTTTAACCGACTTTTTTGGTTTTTTATTGTTTATTCCTGTTTTTCGGCGCGGGTTTGCTCACTTTGTCTATCAAAAAATTATCAAACCGCGCACACGTGTTTTTACGAATATGGATTATGGTGAAACCCAACATGATCCATCGCAAAATAAAACGGACCCTTTTTCTCAAGATAATATGAAAGAGGGGCCTATTATTGATGCTGATTATAAAAATGTTGACCCAGCATCTCAAAACCATACCAAGCCTGATATATTTGACGGATCTCACTCAAAAAATAAAGATGGTAAAAAATCTCCTTGGAATTCGAAGTAGGAATTCGAAGTAGGAATTCGAAGTAGGGATTCGAAGTAAGAATTCGAAGGAGGGATTCGAAGGAGGGATTCAAAGGAGAGGCTCTAAGTAAGACCTTGAAGAAGCACCCCTCATTTGATTTGTACTATCAAGCTTGCACTATTTCAGGCGACATGATAGCCAGAGAGCCATCTGACAAGTCTATTTAAATATGCAAGGGGTTTGTAAATGTCTGACGAAGAAAATGGCCAACAAAAAACAAATGGCAATGGCGCAGCTGATGAAAATTCAGCACCAAGCATCCAAGTGATTGGACAATATTTAAAAGATTTGTCGTTTGAAAGCCCGGGTGCACCTGGGTCTTTAAAAGAGCCTGGTGAAAACCCAAACTTGCAAATTGATATCAATGTAAATGTCGTAAAGCTTGGGGAACAATCTTATGAAAGCTCTATCCAGCTAAAAGGTCATGCTACAAATGACAAAGGCACAATCTATATGTTAGAGGCAGATTATGCCGGTGCTTTTGAAGTGAAGAATATCCCCGAAGATGCGCTTGAACCGATTTTGCTGATTAATTGTCCCACAATCATATATCCTTATTTACGACGGATTATTTCTGACATGACGCAAGAAGGCGGCTTCCCGCCATTGCTGTTGGATCCAATTGATTTTGGCAATCTTTATAAGCAACGACAAGCAGCTGAGAAAAGCCAAGGAACTGCTTAGAGTTTGTTGCTTTTTTCTCTCACGGCTATTTCTTGCCCGAAAAGGGCAAGAGCCTGCGAGGGCGCGGCGCTAAGCGCCGGACGCCTCTGGCGTCATGTCCGCTCGCAAGCTCGCTCCCTTTTTCAGTCAGAACCTCTTATGAATTCATTACTAAGTGACATGCTCTAGTAATGAATTCATAAGAACACGCTTTAGCAAGCTCTCATCACGAAGAAGGAGTGTTGCCTACTTCAGGCGACAGGACATGGCGTCCTGCGAAGGAGGCCCGGCGCGAGCGCCGCCCCTGCCGAGGCTCTTGCCCTTTTCGGGCAAGAAATAGCCGTGAGAGAAAAAAGCAACAGCGTGTTCTTATGAATTTAATAAAACGCAACATGCTCTCCGCTGAGCTATTTATCTTGAAACTGGGCCCAAAGGGGTGTGGTTTTTATGGTTTTTAAAAACGCCTCATGAGCTTTTGTGCTTTCAGGTGTTATGCGGCTGTTAAGAGGCGTGGGCCTCTTTTTTGGCGCTTCACTAGTGGTGGTTGTTTTTGTTTCATCAGCACTGTTTTTGTTGGCGCTGGCTAATTCAAGATTGGCTTGGCGCTGGCCTGTCAGTTCTAAATACACATCTGCCAGCAACTCACTATCGAGCAAGGCACCGTGATAGGTCCGGTTTGAATTATCGATATTATAGCGTTTACAAAGCGCATCCAAGCTGTTTGGGCCCGCGGGGTATTTGCGTCTGGCTAGGGCCAATGTATCAAGCACCCGGGTCATTTGCACAAGAGGGCGGTTTACGCGGTCTAGTTCTGCGTTTAAAAAACCCACGTCAAAAGGTGCATTGTGGATGATCAAGGTATCATCTTGGATGAACTCAATAAAATCATCAGCTATTTCTCTGAATAGGGGCTTGTCTTTTAAAAACTGGGTGGTGATGCCATGGACGTTTTGGGCCTCTATGGGCACATCACGTTTCGGGTTGATATAGACATGAAAGGTCTCTCCGGTGGGCATATAGTTTAAGAGTTCAACACAACCAATTTCAATGACACGGTCTTTGCCCTGGGCATCAAACCCTGTGGTTTCTGTATCCAGAACAATTTCTCGCATTTGGTTGCCTTACTATGTTTGTCTTAACCCAAGCTTTTATAAAATTTATCATGTTGTTTATATCTCTAAACCTTTGCAAAGACCTAGGCCTAGCCCATAGTTTCACACCACTTTTTATAAGCGGTGGGCACTCCCCTGGATTTTAGGGTTTCAATTACTGTTTTCACTTGGTTTTCAGTGGCTTCTAACGTTGTGCCCGTATCGATGATATAATCTGCTTTTTGGCGTTTTTGCGCGTCTGGCATTTGTTTGTTTACGATTGCGTTGAATTTTTCTGGTGTCATATTTGGGCGGGCTAAGGCGCGCTTTTTTTGTTGTTCAGCTGAGGCGCTGACCAAAACCACGGCATCCATGAAGTCTTCAGCGTTTGTTTCAAAAAGCAGAGGGATTTCTATGAGAACGAGAGGCGTGTTTTTTGCCTTTTGTTGCTGGAGAAAGGCCCATTCTTGGTCTCGAACCAAGGGGTGAATGAGCGTTTCCAATTTTTGGAAGCCTGCTTCATCTTTGGTCAGAGCGGCCATGAGCTTTTGGCGATCAACGGTTTGGTGATTTTGATCGTTTGTATTTGTGGTTCCTGGAAAGGCCGCTTCAATAAGAGAGGCAGCTTGCCCATTGTATAAATCATGGACAATTTGATCAGCGCTGATCATGGGTACGCCGTGTTGATGGAAGAAATCAGCCACCGTTGATTTGCCCATGGCGATGGAGCCTGTTAGTCCGATGATGATCATGACGTTTTTACAGAGCTAACTGCATCAAGATCTTTAACAACCAGTTCGTGTAGATCTGGGCTTACGGCTGGGCGCACACCAAACCATTTTTCAAACCCTGGAACAGCTTGATGTAATAACATGCCCAATCCATCAACCGTGCCAAGGTCATTTTGTTTGGCTGATTTTAAGAGCTGCGTTTCCAGAGGGGCATAGACGATGTCATAACAGACTGCGCCTGATGGCAGAGCTGCACAATCAAGCTGTAGCGGGGGCTTTCCTGTCATACCAAGGCTGGTGCTGTTGACCAGCAAGCTGCAGTTTGGCAAAGCTTTTGGTTTCTCTTCCCAGGGGATGACTTTGATTGATGTGCTTGATTTCCCATTAAATTCTATGGCGAGTTTCTCAGCGCGTTCGCGCGTCCGGTTGGTTAGGAAAATTTCAGGCACACCTTCTTGCATCAGCGCATAAATGATGGCTCTGGCTGCCCCACCGGCCCCTAAAATCATTGCGGGCCGTTGTTTTTGCCAGGTCGGACAACTGGTTTTTAAATGGGTGATAAAACCATAGGCATCTGTGTTGCCTGCAATTAACTTATCTCCTTGGAACCATAATGTATTGGCAGCACCGATGGCTTTTGCTTCTTTTGTAACCTCATCAGCAAATGCTAAGACCGTTTCTTTATGAGGGATTGTGAGATTAATGCCTGCAAATCCATTCCTCTTTAAAGTCTTGATGAAATGCTCAAGATCATGTGGTTCAACGGCGATTTTCTCGTAAGATCCATTGATGTTATGTTGCTTGAGCCAACTGCCATGAATAAGAGGGGACCGTGATTGGGTAATGGGCCAGCCGATCACGCCAGCTTTAATGGGTGCGCTCATGAGCTGATATATCCTTCATCTCGTAATTTGGCCAAAAGAGCGATGATGGGAAATCCCAGAATGGTGAAATAATCGCCTTTGATCTCTTCAAATAGGTGAATGCCAAAAGATTCAAGCTGATAGGCGCCCACCGAGGATAAGATATCATCACTGCAATGGGCAATGTAATTTCCTAAAAATTCAGGTGTAAACTCACGCATGGTTAAATTGGCTGTTTCACTATGGGTCCAAATGACCTCTTCATTTTTAACTAGCGATATGGCTGAGATAAGTTGATGAGTTTTGCCACGTAATTTAAACAAAGTTTTATAGGCTTCTTCTTTGTTTTTTGGTTTTTCAAAGATTTGCAAACCTTCATTTTGGCCGCTTAAAACTAAAATCTGATCTCCGCCAATCACCAAGGCATCAGGCCTGATTTTTGAAATATCTTGGGCTTTGGCTTGGGCAAGCACGTTGGCGATATCATCTGGATCAGTGGCTTGAAGATCAAATACTTGTTTGATAATCGCTTCATCAACCCGGGGCGGAACGATCTCAAATGAGAGGCCCGTATTTTCCAAAAGGTCTGCTCGGGTTTGGCTTGAGGAGGCCAAAATTAAGTTGATTTTTTGCGTTTCAAACATGGTTTGTGTCTTTTGTCTTTACTAATGTTGCTCAAATCTTCAGTTTATCGTTTGCGATTATTATACAATGTTATGATCGCGGCTGCCGTTTCTTCAATTGAGCGGCGGGTTACATCAATAATGGGCCAATCGTGGCGTCCACATAATCGTCTTGTATAGGTTATTTCTTGGGCGATGATGTCACGATCAACATATTCTTCAAGGCCTTTATCAGCTAAATCCAAAACGCGATTGCGCCGAACTTGAGCAATTCTATCTGCTGTGGCGATGAGACCAACCACAAATGTGGTCGTGGGTTTCTCTACAATTTCTGGAAGAGGCAGTTCTGGCACCAAAGGTAAATTGGCTGTTTTAAACCCGCGATTGGCTAAATAAATGCTGGTTGGGGTTTTTGAGGTGCGGCTGATACCAATAATAAAGATATCTGCTTCATCAAGATTTTTGGGTAATTGGCCGTCATCATGCATCATTGTGAAGTTTAAGGCATCAATTCGTTTGAAGTAATTTGCATCCAAATTATGTTGGCCGCCCACGGTTGGCTTGGATGGTGCTCCTAAATAAGAGCCGAAAACTTGTAGAATCGGGTCTAAAATTCCTATGCTGGGTATCCCTAGATTGGAACAAAACTCATCTATTTCTTTGACCAAATCAGTATTAATTAACGTGTGCATGACAATGCCTGGCTGACTTTCGATTAAACTGCAAACCCTTGTGAGTTGGCGTTTGGTGCGCACAAGCGGGTGGATATGCTCTATCGCTTTGATTTCTGGGTATTGAACGGTTATTGCTTTTGACATCGCGGTCAAAGTTTCGCCGGTTGCATCAGAAATTAAATGTAGGTGGAAAAATTTTGGTTTGCTGGTGATCATTTGTTGATAAGTCTGTTGGTTATCCACGGTTTGAAAGAAAGATTATTGTTTTCCTAGTTTATTCATTTTTACTCCAAGGAATTTTCCACATGGTTTGGGCTGTGTGTAAAATTTTGAAGGTTATTCTTGTGTGGTGTGTTTTGGTTTTATTGTTCAGGTTATCCCTACAGTTTTGCACATTCTTTTCCTAAGATCATTCACTTTTCTTAAATTGGGTAACTCTCTTGTTTTTTTTCAAATAAAATAAGTTTGAATTTATCGTTTGGTATTATTTTGTTTTTTTTAAAAAAATTGAATTTTTGTTTGTGGATGGTTTGTGAGTTCATTGGGAAAAAATTTAATTCTTGAAATCCACGCTATAACAACAACAACTACAAATTAAAAAAGTAATCTTTATTTATTTTTTTATTGAAATGTTGATGCTCAGAGCGGATAAGGATGTTTATGAGTGAAAAAATATTTTTAAAGGCTCTCCAAGGGGAGGTTTTGTCAAAGC
The DNA here is from genome assembly GCA_021775775.1 of Hyphomicrobiaceae bacterium. GTDB lineage: Bacteria > Pseudomonadota > Alphaproteobacteria > Rhizobiales > HXMU1428-3 > HXMU1428-3. The sequence goes on along the minus strand of JAJFHF010000190.1, from coordinate 7,392 downwards.
CTCCTATTTGGTTGATGAGACAAGCTGGTCGTTATTTGTCTGAGTACCGAGAGGTTAGGGCTGATGCGGGTGGTTTTTTGAATTTGTGTTATACACCTGAATTGGCAGCTGAGGTGACTTTGCAGCCTATTCGCCGCTTTGGATTTGATGCTTCGATTTTGTTTGCAGATATTTTGGTGGTACCAGATGCTTTGGGCCAAGATGTAAGATTTGAAACTGGAGAAGGGCCACGGCTTAAGCCGATTGCTAGTTTTGAAGATTTTAAAGCGCTTGATCAAAGTAAGGTTGATGAGAAATATAATTCTATTTCTGAGACGGTTCGTCTTATTCGTGCTGGGTTACCAAAGGAGGTAACGCTAATTGGGTTTTGTGGGGCGCCATGGACTGTGGCGACTTATATGGTGGCGGGACAAGGAACCGTAAATCAGGCGCCAGCGCGTGCGTTGGCGTATTCTAATCCAGATTTGTTTCAAGCGATTATTGATCTTCTTGTTGAAAGTTCGGTTGATTATTTGTCTCGTCAAGTTGAGGCTGGAGCCGAGGTTTTACAGATTTTTGATAGTTGGGCGGGTAGTCTGCCTCAAGATCAGTTTGAGCGCTGGGTGTTGCAACCAACGATAAAAATGGTTGCTCGTTTGAGAGAAAAATATCCTCATATCCCGATTATTGGGTTTCCGCGTGGGGCGGGGCCGCTTTATGAGGTTTATGTTAAAACAGTTGGTGTTCAAGCTGTTAGTGTTGATGAGACCATGCCGCTTGCGTGGGCGAAAGAGAATTTACAACCTCATGTTACTGTTCAAGGTAATTTGGATGCGCTGGCTTTGATTGAGGGCGGCGAGGTGTTAGAGCGCTCAGTTGCTCATATTTTGGAAACTTTATGCGATGGGCCTTTTGTATTTAATTTGGGGCATGGCATTCAACCCCATACGCCGGTGGCTCATGTGGAAAAATTGATTGAGTTGGTTCGCGCGTGATTTTTTGGTTGATATGAATGTGATAGTTTGGGGGAACGTGTTATATGGAATGGGCTTTATGGGTAAAATCGTTGCATATTGTTGCTGTGATTTCCTGGATGGCAGGTTTGTTATATTTACCCCGCCTGTATGTTTATCACGTAACATCTAAAGTTGGATCTGAAGTATCTGAAACTTTTAAAATTATGGAACAGCGGCTTTTGCGGGTTATTATGAACCCTGCAATGATGGTGACTTGGGTTGCTGGTTTATTAACGGGGTATTTGCAAGATCAGCTGATGAACCCCTGGTTTCATGTTAAGTTGGTTTTTGTTTTGGTGCTAACTGTCGTACATGTAAAATTTTCGGGGTATCGTAAAGAATTTGAGCGTGATGAGCGTAAACGATCGGCGAAATTTTTTCGTTTGATGAATGAAGTGCCGACCGCGTTGATGATCATTATTGTTTTACTCGTGATTTTAAAGCCTTTTTAGGGCGTATTCTTTGTGGTTTTATTGGAATATCACAAATCAGATCTTTAAACTATGACCGGTAGTTGCTATAGTGATTTTATCAAATAGGTATTTTTTATTTAATATCTCATTTCCTTGTCTGTTCACAGTGTCATGTTGCGTATATTACAGCGCCCATCTCTCCTATAAGATGTTTTCTTAACATTCTTTTATCCTCCTACTTCAAATTTGGAATTTTCCCCATGGAACAAATGAAACTTCAAGACCTTAAGTCTAAATCTCCAACTGAATTGCTCTCGTTTGCTGAGGAGATGGAAGTTGAAAATGCCAATTCTATGCGTAAACAAGAATTGATGTTTGCCATTTTAAAACAATTGGCTGCTCAAAGTATTGATATTGTTGGAACTGGGGTGGTTGAGGTGTTGCAAGATGGGTTTGGATTTCTTCGCTCACCAGATGCGAATTATTTACCAGGACCAGATGATATTTATGTAAGTCCTAGTCAAATTCGGCGCTTTGGTTTGCGTACTGGGGATACGGTTGAAGGGGAAATTCGCTCACCCAAAGAAGGGGAGCGGTATTTTGCTTTGCTAAGAGTGAATTTGATTAATTTTGAAGAGCCGGATAAAGGCAAACATAAAATTCATTTTGATAATTTGACACCGCTTTATCCTGATCAGTGGCTCAATATGGAGACGCAAGATCCAACAGTTGAGGATATGTCAGCCCGGGTTATTGATATTGTCTCGCCAATGGGTAAGGGGCAGCGGGCTTTGATTGTGGCGCCGCCGCGTACGGGTAAAACGGTGCTTTTGCAAAATATTGCGCATTCTATTACCACTAATCATCCTGAATGTTATGTGATTGTGTTGCTTATTGATGAGCGGCCAGAAGAGGTCACTGATATGCAGCGCTCTGTTCAAGGTGAGGTTGTCTCTTCGACTTTTGATGAGCCACCGACCCGCCACGTGCAGGTCTCAGAAATGGTAATTGAAAAAGCCAAACGTTTGGTTGAGCACAAGCGTGATGTTGTGATTTTGCTGGATTCTATCACTCGTTTGGGCCGCGCTTATAACACTGTTGTGCCATCCTCTGGTAAAGTTCTTACTGGCGGTGTTGATTCTAACGCTTTGCAACGGCCTAAGCGGTTTTTTGGTGCAGCTCGAAATATTGAAGAAGGTGGGTCTTTGACCATCATTGCCACCGCGCTTATTGATACGGGTAGCCGGATGGATGAAGTGATCTTTGAAGAATTTAAAGGTACGGGTAACTCTGAGGTTATTCTTGATCGCAAAGTTGCCGATAAACGGGTGTTCCCTGCGATTGATATTGCCAAATCTGGAACTCGAAAAGAAGAATTGCTTGTTCCTGATGAGCAACTCAAGAAAATGTATGTGTTACGCCGCATCCTTAACCCTATGGGGCCGATGGATGGTATTGAGTTCTTAATTGATAAGCTTAAGGGCACCAAAGGCAATGATGATTTCTTCGATAGTATGAATACTTAAATTTTTGTCTCACGGGCTATTTCGCGACCGCGGGGCGGCGCGAGCCCTCCGACAGGCGTGCAATATTTTTTGCACCCTTTGGGGGTGCAAAATGCACGGGTGCCGCTGGCGTGAAGTAGGACGCCATGAAGATCGTTTCCTTCTTCGTATTAAAAAGCTAAGTATTTATCTCTTATGCAGATATAGCTTGAGAATCCATTGGGGCTAATTTTTCTATAAGCTGTGGAATTTCTTCTGCTTGAATGGGTTTTGAATAGAGAAACCCTTGTCCCATATGACAGCCCATTTCTCCTAAAACTTGTGCGTCGTTTTCTTGTTCAATGCCCTCAGCAACAATTGGTATATCAAAGCTTTGGCCGAGATTTATAATGGCATGAATGATTTTTTTGCTTTCTTCTCTATCGTGAAGGCTACTTATGAAGGAGCGATCGATTTTTAGTTTGTCGAAGGATAGTTCTGATAAATAATATAGGCTTGAATAGCCTGTCCCAAAATCATCTAGTGCTATCTTTACACCTAAGTTCTTTAAAGATGATATGACACGGCGCGCCGCTGATAAGTCATTAATCAAAGCATTTTCAGTTAATTCAACTTCTAAACGATGGGCTGGGAAACCGGTTTTTTGGAGTACGTTTAGTATTTTTTCTACCAGCCATTCATCTTGTATATCTCGTGGTGCGATGTTTAAAGCAATGAAACTATCATCTGGAAAAGAAAGTGCTTGTTCACAAGCTTGTTGCAGGACAGATAAAGTAAGCTCACCTATTATGCCGGTGGTTTCTGCTAAGGGAATAAATTGTATTGGACTTATGATTCCTTGTTGTGGATGTAGCCAGCGGGATAAAATTTCAAAGCCTTTAATCCGACCTGTGTCTAAGCAAATGATGGGTTGGAAAAATGGTACGATATGATTATTAGAAATGGCTTTACGTAACTCTTCTTCTTGTAAGGTACGTTTATCTAAATTAATTTCCATTTCTTGTTGATAGAGCTGGTATCTATTTCGGCCATTTTCCTTAGCGCTATAAAGGGCTAGATCAGCTTTGCGTATAAGTTCAAGGCTATTTGAGGCATGTTTTGGATATTCAGCAATTCCAATACTCGCGCCAATTTTTACACTGATGTCATCAAAGATTATTTCTTTTGATAATGTTTCAATGATTTCTCTGCTGATTATATTTGGCGTATTATCGTTTTTGTTAAATTCAATATAAATAATGAACTCATCGCCACCATAGCGCGCGCACATCATATGATTTTTAAGAACTTTATTGATACGTTGGGCAACTTTTTTGAGGACAAAATCACCACAAGGATGGCCGTGTAGGTCGTTAACGGGTTTGAAGCAATCTAAATCAAGCATTAAAATGGCAAGTTCACTGTTGTTAAGTTCTGCTCGCGAAAAAGCTGTTTTAAGAGCGTCTTGAAATGATGCTCTGTTGGCAAGTCCTGTAAGAGGATCATTGTTTGCAAGAAATCTAATTTCACTTTCAGCTTCTAGATAAGCTGTTTCCGTTTTATTCAGACTGGTATTTAGGCGTCTAAATAATAAATATCCGCTAAGAACAGCACCAAACAATAAGAACATCTGAAGTAGCTTAGCTCGTTTTTGAATATGGGATAAATTGCTTTGCTTTGCGCGCACCATATCATCGATAAATTTAGATGTTCCCTTTTTGAGAATTTTTTTATGACTTATATATGTGGGGCTTTGTAAGATACTGAGCGCTTTTGTGGTGTTGCCAGCTTTTAGACTGTCAAATGCAGTTTCTTCTAGCTCGACTAGTTTGTCATTTGAAAGGCGTGTTTCGTTATCAAAATCTTTGGCTATATCTGTTGGGGCAAGATCTAGTGTTTGTTTAATTGCTTGATCAATAATCGGGAGATTTTTGTTGTAGTGTTGGATCCATTGATCTTTGCCAGTTATGGCCGCCATCGTTGCAGATAATGTTAAGGTTTCATCCGTTAGGAGAATCTTATTGGTGTAGATATGAGATGATACTAATTGCTTTGTGGCTTTTTCATTTTCCGTTTGGAAAATGGTTCTTTCTAATAAAAGACAAGCGATTATTATACTTGCTCCTAAAAGAGTTAAAAAAATACATTGCCGTGCAATCGTGTATGATTCTTCGACAAGAGATCCCGAACGCATTTTGTTAACACCTCACCATATAATTTCTTTATATGACTATAAGAATAACAAAACATCTCTAAAAATTAGTGAACCTTTTCAATTGGTTATTTATATTGTTGGGTTTCATGTGATATGTGGTACTTGTAAGTACTAATTTGTTGTATCTGGATAAGAATAATAGTATATGATCAATAAATTAGGTTAAGTTGCTTGATAAATAAAAGGCCATAGTAGTAAATATCTATGGCCTTTTTATATTTTTGTTATCTAATTATGTTTTTTAATGTCTTTTTTATTTACCAATACTGTAGGTTGGTTTGTGGTGTTTGCGTTTTGAGTAGTGGCGTTTCTTACGCTTCCTTTTGTGACGGCTGCCATGTTTATTGACACAGTGGTGAAACCGAACGCGTGGTCCATTGTCTATGTGGATATGGTGCATACCACATGAATAGGTACCGACGCCGCCTTTGTGATTTTTTTTCAGCCATCGTACAACAGCTGAATGTTTGCCTTTGGGGGGGTGGAAGTCTACGGCACGACATGAAGCGTGGTAACTGCGTTTGCCAGAGCCGGCAATGCGTGCGCCTGGGCGATGGGTCGAGACTATTCTTATTGATCCAAATTTACGACGAATTTGAGCCAGGCGTGATTTCACACTGCCTGGTAAACAGTTTGTTGGTACCTTAGCGTTTGCTTTGGTGGATAAGATGTTTGTCGTTGGCATGAATGATAGAATTGAAAACACGCAAATGCTTACAATCCCTAGTGGGATGAGTTTTTTGATCATTTGTTTTCTTTTTGATGATATTTGGATTGAAAGAAATTTACTTAGGCCAAGCATGTTTAGTAGTGATTTTGTTGACCTTTAATGTATTGAAATAATTCTAGAAGACCTGAAACGCATAAGAGGAAAGCGCGGCCTATTTATCTAACAAGAAGCTATGTAGTTAGAGAATGTGGCAATGTCACGTACCAAATTTAAGACATTCTGACGCAGGTAAATGAGAATGTTGCATAAGAGCTTAAACTTAGGACTTTGACTATGAAGCTACGATCAAATCAACAAGCGTTCAGCTACCTGGATGAGATAGAAGGGTTTGAATGGGATGGAGACCAACCTTTGATCATTTTTGATGGTGTTTGCGTGCTTTGCTCGCGGTTTGCTCACTGGGTGATGAGGTATGATCTGCAAGAAAAGTTTCTATTTGCAACTGCTCAATCTGGTTTGGGGCAGGTTTTATTTCAACATTATGACTTGGATGGGGTGGATTTTGAGACCAATTTGGTGATCATTGATGGGAAGCTTTATGAACGTTTAGATGGTTTTTATGCCATTTGTAATCAACTTGGTTATCCGTGGCGTCTGATCACTGGCTTACGCCTTCTCCCTGATATTGTAAATGATTGGTTTTATGAGCGGATTAAACGTAATCGTTATGCCGTTTTTGGTCGTCAAGATCAGTGTATGGTACCTACTGATGCCATGAAAAAACGATTTATTGGCTGATTTTGTTGTGATATTTGATCTGGTGAAATGAGGCTATATGTTATTTAAAACGATTTTTGATGCTTCTTTTGATCAAATGCCTGAGATTTGGAGACGCTTCCATACTGTTCATGACAAACATGTTTATCGCGGGCAGGCTGAGGTTATTGCCGGATCTGGGATGTTTATCGGGTTGTTGGCATGGATGTTGAGATTACCGCCTTCTTCTCAGGTGCCTGTTCAGCTCACATTAGAGCGTTGTGAAACAGGTGAGATTTGGAAGCGGCAATTTGGTGCTTCACAATTTTCTACCATTTTAAGACCATCTAAAGGTGAAACAAAATATTCTCTTTATGAATCATATGGGCCGATTACTTTTTGTGTGAGCTTGGCGCCTGATCAAGATAAACTTGAAGTCTCTTGGTCTTTGATTGATTGGTGGTTGTTTGGGGTCAAGTTGCCGCGGTTTTTATTGCCGCTTAGTAAAACCGTTGAAAAGATTGATAGCCAAGGCCGTTATGCGTTTAGCATTGATCTTGAGGTGCGCTTTTTAGGGCGTTTAATTGCTTACCGAGGGTGGCTTGAGGTTTGATTACCCTTGTAGTGAAGCGAAGTTATTTATAATGAAAAAGATGATCGCTGATAGAATGGCAGCAGCTGGCACGGTGATAATCCATGCCGTTACAATCACCATAAAGTGGGACCGGCGCACCAATTTCCGGCGTTGTTTTTCTTGAGAAATGATTTTTTGTACGGCAGCTGTTTGAGGGACTTGGTGTTTTTTCTTCATATAGTTTTTGCGCCGTTTGGAGTGGGTTGTGTAATATTCTCTGAAAAA
>JAJFHF010000189.1 GCA_021775775.1 Hyphomicrobiaceae bacterium | reverse complement strand
CCCAGTTTCTTTAAATTAGCGTCAACAGCTTCATGAACAAAACCGCGTTCTCCTGTCCAACTTTGATCATCATCAGAAGCTGAGAGAACCGGAATGAATTTCACATTAGGATGAGCAGATGTAATTTGTTCGATTTTATCAAGATAGAACAAATCATTTTGCGTGCGCGCGCCATAAAAGAAATAAACCGGACGCTCTTCACCGCTCTCAATGTGGTCATGTAAAATCGACCAAATGGGTGACATCCCAGAGCCTGCACCAACCAAAATAATCGGGCCGTCTCTGTCCTCACGGCGGAAACAAGCGCCATAAGGTCCATTGACTGAAACTTTATCACCAACTTTGATGCCACCATTATCTAAGAGACCAGAAAATTTCCCTTCAGGATATTTCTTAATAATAAAAGAGAGGGTTTCATTATTTGATGGTTGATTGGCCATTGAAAATGATCGTGTTATTTTTTCACCATTCTCAGTCTCAACCGTGATATCAACAAATTGACCAGCCCAATATTTTATAGGGGACGCCAATTTAATCTGAACATGTCTGATATCGTGGGTAAGGCTTTCATAGTTTACAATTTCACCATCAAAAGTTTTTACGGCAATTGATTTAGATAAAAGCTCTTCATCATAATTAAGCAATTCAACTTCGACATCTTCAAGTGCTTGAGTGCGACAAAGTAATATATGATTAGAGTCACGCTCCATGTCGCTTAATGCGAAAGTGGAGTACTTACCCATTTCAGTTTCGCCATTTAACAAAACACACTTGCAAGCAGAACATTGCCCCTCTTTACACCCATGAGGGAGTGAAATTCCTTGTCTGAAAGCCGCATCAAGAAGCCATTCGTCTTCTTCAACTTCAAACTCTACGCCTATCGGCTCTAGACGTACATTATAAGTATCACCCATAGTTCTTCTTCATCTCCCCAAGAGGTAATTTTGAAAATAATAGTAAGGGTTCTGACGGGCCCATGGTGAGCCCGTCAGGCCAGTATTGATTAGTTGCACGGATTAATAGTGAACCCGGCACGATAATCAGCCAAATGAGCTTCACGCTCTTGGTCAGGCATTTCTCTCAATAAGGTAAGAGGAGACATAAGTGTATTCCCCCTCACATCATCAAGGGTCCACATATCTTTATCGTCGAAACGCATATGTGGTTGAGCGACCAATGTTTTGCCATCTTGGCGAACAAAGTTTAGGTCCTTGATGCAATCAGCCATGTCCCATCCATGATAGAGAGTTTCCCACTCACGCTTACCACTGAATTTACCCATCGCCGGCGTTGGACGCCCTTGATATTCATCTGAGAAAGCTTCAATCGCTGTCCAACGATCAAGTTCGTGAGCAAAGGTGTGTAGCTTGCCATCAATTTCATCAGTGACAATATCTTCGCGTATAAGGCAAGGAACCAAGCAGCTCCAACATCTGTGCGGATAGACATAGCCAGTCTCTTCATTGAAAAGGATAACTTTATTGCCTGGCGTGCTTAATTTGGCATACCATTTCCAGAACTCACCAAATTTGGCATACCAACCAGGATATTTATGCTCAAACCATTCAAAGTCTTTTTCGGTCTGTGCTTCAATACGCCAGAAATTAGCCGCCCAGCCCACAGCAAAGAATTGAGCCGTGGCATGAACATAATGTTTTTCAGTGATCCGCTTCCAAGCTTCTTCAACATCATCATGATGAATTTTAACGCCATATTTTTCAAGCGGTAGCATGTAGGTGCGGTAATAATCTTCAAAGATCCACCGGTGCCACATTTCAGCATAAGACTCTTTGTCTTTGTCACGGTTTGTGGTGCCATACTCAATAAAGGTACCAATAGCCGCGTCAACGATGGCGTGGTTCTGCCAAAACGCATATCTCAAATCGCGCTCTAGAAGCAGATGGTTTTCAGGTTCTTTCAAAGCAGCCATTAGCAAAGAGTGACCATTACCAATATGACGGCTTTCATCTGATTGCACAGACAAGAACACAGTTGGCAGGGCGTAGTCACCATTACGAGCAGCTTCTGAAGGCATCGCCACAAAAAGCGTATTTGTAAAAGCTGTCTCAGCCACAACAGTGAGGTACATACAAGCAGCAGTCATGGTATCACCAGTGATGAAACCTTCCCCAAATTGACGACCAATCGTTGTTGCATAGCACTTACCAAAGGCTTCTTCGGTAATATCAAATCCTGCAGGGTCAATGTAGTTTTCCATGTACCACTTTTTCAGGTTCATCTGAATGGTAGAATGGCGGAATTCATCAACCATTTGCATGGCCATACCTGTGCGCAATTCTTCACCCGGTGCAAGTTTAGCAACCATAGCCATTGAACGGGCGGCGGAAATTTCTGGGAAAGGAATGATCGCTAAGAAAAGCTTCATCCATTCTACCCAGCGTGGCTCAACATTACGAAACATATTGCCCCGTAAAGCCGCATCAAGCGCGCCATAAACCCGGTTATCTTTTTCTTCTTCCATGGGGAAGTAAGAGCGAAGCACTTGCTTCATTGGATCCCTTGGTTCTTTTGTGATCTTGTAATCCGATGGATGCACAGCAGCTTCTTGTACATATGATGGATTCCAACCAAGATCAGCGATCTTTTTGGCAGCTTCACCAACAGGAATGCCCCGTTGTGAAGTAATTTTGTTTAAAGTCAATGATGCCATTTACAATAAACCTCCTGTTGTTGGAGTTCACTTTTGAAAAGTTTGCTCCGACTAATATAAAACAGCGCCCACGGCTGCTTCTTAAGATTACAAAGTTCAAAAAAACTTCATATAAATATATAAAACGAAAAGGGAGTGTTGAACCAATTGAATTATAAAATTAAATAATAATTGATCGTCCAATCGTTTTGACAAATACGAAGCCCAGCAAGAGACATGAACGATGGCATCATCCGCGCTTTACCAGGTCAACGACTTTCAAAACTCTCCCAGTTTCAAATTTTGTTTTTAGACACAATCATAAAATGAAATGCCACTATAGCCTAAGTACAGCAAGTCTTGTGCCATTGGTTAAATAACCATAAATAACAATCAGTTAGGTTGGAGTTTCTTTTTCAAGCTGACCGGTGTTGCTATAATTTGTAAAGCTTGTTTACGATTGTAAAGGCTGGTGTTTACACTTGTTTACTATTTGCAACCACCGTCAAATTTGCACTTAGAAAAAGATTTGCAATTGCAAAAATATTTTGACATTACTAATTCTACAAAAAAATTTTTTCAGTTTAATTGAGCCAAAAAGAAGGTCCGTAACACTAGAGTTTTGGTCTGATAAAATTGAAATTTCATAGACGTAGGGAAGGGGCGCAACCTGATGGCAAATGATAAAAAAAAACCAGCGCAAGCGCCCCATAAGCCATTGACCTCAATTGATTTTAATCAGCAAGACAATGATATTGCCAAAACTTTATTGGACCGGGCGCCACAAGATCTGGTCTTTAAAATGAGCTTTGTTGGGCAAAGCCAGCATCTTCTTTTTAATCACTTTCGCCAGCTCATTAGTGAGGAAATGAAAAAGCAAGGACTCGATGTTGAACAAGATAGTTTGCTTGGTTTGTTTGCTGAAAGTCATGCCGCTGAATTGCGAGAATTTGTGTTTACAGGGGTGGCCTTACAACATTTATTTCATTTAAAAGAGTTAGAGGGACTTAGCGGGGAAGCTTCGTCACTCATTTTGGTGGATATTTGGGATACGTTGAAAAGTTATATAAAAACTGCAGAAGACCAATTTAAATCACAAGCAAAAGAATTACCAACTATGCTTACCACGCTTGAAAAACTTAAAGATCAGCAAAAAATTAAAAATGAGCAAGAACCGGAAACAAAATAGGGCAGCATTAATGAACCGACTTTTTCTCATTAGGCTGCCATTGCTGCAATATGGTGCTGGGATCTGTAACCAAACTTTGGTGCGTTTCCTTCAGCAAAGCATCTCTCAAACCATCATCAAGTTGATGCAATTCTCTTTGGACAACAACAATATGATCTTGAGAAATCTCAACCGTCTCCATATTTGCAGCTTTATTGACCGCTTTTGTGCAGCTATGTTCGTCTCCAAGTATTTCCTTAGCGGCACGAAACAGTGCTTTGAAAAATTGAGACCCCAGAGCATTATAAACACCGTGAACATCGCTTATATCAAACATCTTCAATTCCTAAATTTAAAAACCCTGGCAGGTATCTTATGACAAGTGAAGTAGATTTGTTGCAAAAAATTATTGCGAAACGGACATCTTTAATTATGGAAATTTCTCAAAGCACAGGTGAATTGCATATATATATGCAAAAATTGTCTGGATTGGAAGTTGAACAATTAAAACAAAATGAAATTATTGAGGCGCATGGTGCCACACCTGAACAAGAACAAGAAGGGTGGCGGATTCAACAAGAAAGCATTGAAACAACTGAAAAAATGCAAAAAGTTGAAAGTCGTATGGAGCAGCTTGAACAAGAAGTTCTAAAATTAGATAAAGATATAAGCAACAGACTAGACAACGAAAAAAGTTAGAAATTTGAGGATGATAGATGAATCAACAAGATAGAAGATCACTTTCATTATATGATTTGATCGCTCGCAATTGGACATTAGATAGCGCCATTGAAACGGGTGTCTTTAATAACGAAAACACCTGTGTTTGTTTTGCTCTGCAAGAGGGGAAGTTAGCTCTTATATCATTAGAAGATGCCGAACCCCCTCATTCAAGAATCCGAGTTGAAGGAGATACGGGCCGCTCAACAATATCTCCACGAGAAAAACCTATAGGTGGGGCTCATATCACAGATCCTGTAAGTGTAACGGCCTGCAAGATTGCTCCATTTGGAACAGCTGATTTTATAGTTGGCTGCGATGATGGCACACTGAATATCATTGCACCTGATGGAACAAGTGCCCCGCTCACAGAAACATTAAATGGAACCGTGCTCGCCCTTGATCATCACCAGGCTAGCCACTTAACAGCGTGCGCGAGTTCATCTCAAGTTTTGATCCATGGGCCAAATGATTTCAAGGCGCGAATAGATGTAAAGGATGGAGGTCATTTTACAGCACTCTCATTATCTCCAGATGGAAAAACCATTGCCATATCAGATCAAGAAGGCCTAGCCCTTTATGATGTGCAAGAGCCAAACACGGCACAAAGACGCATCAATTTTACAGGAAGCCCAACCTCAATTACCTGGCGGCAAGATCAGCAATGGTTGTTATGCCCCCTAGAACAAGACGGTTGCCAACTTATATCTCTAGCAGAACAACGATCAACCGCCTTGTCAAACTATCCAAGCCAAGTAACCAAAGCGGTGTGGAGCACACCATCAAATGCATTTGCTACATCAGGTGCCTTTCGCGCCGCTGCCTGGTCAATGGAAGCCCCGCCTATAGACGATGAAAAAGCCGGCGCCTTGCAAACAGGCAGTGCGTCTCTTATTTTAGTAAAGCAAGTCGCTGCAAATCCCAAAAATGACTTTGTAGCCATCGGCTATGAAAATGGATTGGTACTCTTGGCCAAATTTGGCATGAAAGATGAGCTGCTCATTCATGAAGAAAAGGTATCGGTGACTTGCCTTGAGTGGTCCAGTGATGGAAAGCAATTACTTATAGCAATGGAAGATGGAACCGCAGGGGTCGTGAATTTCCCGCCCCAAATGTTTAAATAACAAAACCAGATTTAAAAGAAATGAGACTAAAAATGAGTGACTCAAATTCCCCAGATCAAAATGATTTAACGGATGAAGAAAAAAGCAAAGATGAGTTTTTTCAGCGCATCGCAAAGATCTCGCAAGAAATGTTAGACGCCCACGGTAAAGACTTTAGCATGGGCGCCCTTGTGCTTGCCGCCCGTTGGATTGCCGAAGATAAAATCACCGGCAGTAAAGTGAAATAAAGCACCATCTAAAAAATACATTTGAATTTAACAAGCCATTTCAAGCCATAATCACTTTATTAGATGAGATGAAGGTTTGGAATGGCTTATGCTTTTTCATCTTTAAAAAACAGACTATAGAGCACAGGCACGACACCAAGCGTAAACAATGTGCCAACAATCATCCCACCAGAAATGACCAGGGCCAGATCATAAAACAGCACGTCCCTGCTAAAGATAATCGGCATCAAACCAAACACCGTTGTAGCTGTGGTGATCAAAATAGGCTTAAACCGATTAAGTGAGGCGCTAATAATGGCCTCGCGCACATCAAGCCCCTCGGCACGTTTAATATCGATACTATCAATTAAAACGATCGCATTATTGAGGAAAATTCCAAACAGAGCCAAAAGTCCCAAAATAGCCATGAAGCCAAAATTTGCATTTGGCATAATAAACAAAGCCAAAGCGACACCTGTGATGATCAAGGGAACCGTAAGTAAAATTAATAATGGCTTTTTAAAACTATCAAATTGAGCAATCAACACCAAAAGAATAAGCGCCAATGCGAGAGGGAAATTAGCAGCCAGCGAGTTTTGCGCTTTTGAAGAGCTTTCTAATTCTCCGCCTTTTTCAAGAGTATACCCAAGCTGTAAACTCTTGGTCAGATCCTTAAGAGCTGGTGCTAAGGCCTTATCAAGTGCTTCAGCCGACATATATTTATTCACCCCAGAAACAGTAACCAAACGTTGAAGGTCACGCCGTTGCATAAGTGCATATTGCGGCACCCCTTCAAACGTTGCAATTTGCAACAAAGGCACAGGTTTGCCGTCAGCGCGGCCGACATTCAACGTTCTCAGCCGATCAATATTGGTTCGTGCATTTCCTATTTCGCGCAAAATAACAGGAATGGTTTGATCTCCTTCGCGATAGCCTGTTATAGAGCTACCCGCAAAATTTGCATTCATAGCATTGGCCACTTGCTCAGAGGTAATGCCCGCGCGACGGGCCCGGGCCTGATCAATATTAACAACAATCTTAATGGTCGGATTTTCCCAATCATCTTTGATGTTACGCGTGCCGGGAAGTGCACGCATTGCTGTTTTTAATTCAAAAGCATACTTCTTTAATAAATGCTTATCTGGACCAGAGATGCGATATTCAACCAATCCAGCTTCACCAGGCCCCATAGACATAGGCTTGGGCGTAATACGCACAGTTGGCATGTGACGTGCTCCAAAGTCACGTACACGCTCTTGTAAGATTGTAATATCTTTTGGTTCTTTAACATTCACAATCATATAGGCCCGAAAGGGGTCAGAATCGATAGGGTCCAAGCCCAAATAAAATCGTGGGCCACCATCGGCAATATAAGCCACATGATTAACCACACTTGAATTGGTCTTTTTATCCATAAGCCACTTTGTTAAAGGCTTAATGGCTTCAAGCGTTTGATAGCTATTGCTACCAACAGGGGCATCAATTTGAATTTGTAATTGAGTTCGTTCTGAACTTGGAAAAAACACTTTTGGCACATAGGAAAACAGCTGAAGGCTTGCAACAAGAAGAAATACAATACTAAGTAAAAACAAAAGCTTATACTTCAAGAAGAGTTCCAAAGAACGAGCGTAAATCCGATAAAAAGGGCGATCGTAATAGACAGCTTCATCAACTGCTGGTCCGATTTTAAAAAACCAATAGCAAAATACGGGCATGATCGTCATGGCAACCAGCCAAGAGCCAATCAAAGTAATGGCAATCACCAAAGAGATAGAGCGTGTATATTCACCAGCCGCGCTTTGCGCCAACATCAAAGGCATAAAAGCAAAAACCGTTGTTAAGGTAGAGGTTAACAAGGGAATAGACATATCTCGCCCTGAGCCGATCACAGCTTTTAGTCGATCTTCCCCCATCGTCAACCGGCGGCCAATCTCTTCTGAAATCACAATCCCATTATCAACCAACAAGCCAAGTGAAATAATTAACGTAGCCAATGACATCCGCTCTAATTCAATACCTACAACCCGCATCAGCAAAATAGAAAGCAACATAACAAGCGGTACCATGGCCCCAACCAGCATGCCCGTGCGCCAACCAAGAAAGCCCATCACCACGACCAAAACAATGACAATGGTTTGATAAAGGTTGTTCATAACCCCGTTTATGGCAATGCCAATATCATCGGGCTGGAAGGTTATGTAATCAAATTTGTACCCAATCGGTAATGACAACTCAATGGTTTTGGCCCTGGCCTTAAGATCTTTGGCAAACTGAAAACTATCAAATTGATCAATCATAGAAACGGCCATGATAATGGCTGGTTTACCATTAAAAAACACAGGAGATTTGGGAGGATCAGCATACCCGCGAGAGATCTTGGCAATATCCTTTAAATAAGCCACTTGCCCCGCTTTACCAGGAATTTGAATTTGCAAATCGGCAATATCTTGAATGCTTTCAAAATTACCCGTTGGTTCAATATAAAAAGATTGCCCTTGCGTGTTAATCGTGCCGCCAGGCAATATAATATTTTGTCTTGAAATCGCATTGGTAATATCTGTTGGTGAAATGCCATATTGGGCCAATCGAATATTATCAACTTCAACAAATATCCGTTCTGGCTCCACGCCAAAAAGCGTAATTTTTCGCACCCCCGGGACACTGTAAAGCCGGTTACGAGACGTTCTAGCGCTTTCGCGCATTTCAGAGATGGAAAATCCCTCAGCCGTTATGGCAATGGTAGCCATTGCCACATCACCATAATCATCATTGACAAAAGGACCCTCAGTTCCTTCAGGCAAATCAGCTTTCACATCATCCATCTTATTTCTAAGATCTATCCATATCGGATCCATATTGGAATAACGATCGTAAACAATAGCGCGAACAATGGTGAAACCATTTTGAACAGTAGAGTCAATATGCTCAACCTCAGGAATTTCACGTAACTTTTCTTCTATTTTACGCGTGACAAGATTCTCCATTCGTACAGGCGGCATACCAGAAAAGCGCGCTGTAACAATAGCTGTACGAATGGCAATTTCAGGGTCTTCACGCGAAGGATGGGTCGAAAAACTCAAAGGTCCCGCTACCAAGACCAGCAAGGTAAAGAAGAGGATAACAGTTTTATTATTCAGGGCAAAAGCTGTTAAATGTCTCATGAGAATCCTTTAATCATTGATCGTTCAAGAGACGAACAGGCATTTTATCAACCAGAAAAGAAAGCCCCGCTACCGCGATAATATCGCCCTCTTTGACATTCCCAGTGATGATCAAAACATTATCACGTATATTAACAACCTGAACGTCGCGTCGCTCAACAAACTTTTCTTTTGTATTATAGACAAAGACATAACTTTTATCTTTCTCACCTGAAGTAATAATGGCAGCAAGTGGGATGTTAAAAGTCTGCCCTTCTAAAGTTTGGGCAAATTCAAATTTAACCTCAACACTCATCCCAGGGCGCAAGCCGACCCCATCCTTAGACAACCCAACCGTAACAGGAAAGGCATTGGCTTGGCCTGCTCGGCTCCCAATATCTTTCACATAACCTTCCATAAGTTCATGATTCCCAATGGTAAGTTTCACGCTCACCTTATCACCAACATGAATGTCATTGACCAAGGTCTCAGGTAGGGAAACGTCAACCTCATAACGACCCTCTGTATGCAACTCTATAATTGGATTGCCAGTGCTAACCTCTTCAAAGGCATCAAAAAATTTCTCTGAAACGGCACCGGTAAAAGGCGCCAATAACTTTGTGTTTTTTAAATCGCGTTTGGCAATCTCAACTTTACTTTGTTCGATTGCAACAGTGCTTTTTGCACTCTCTAGAGTGGCCATGGCGGAATCATAATTTGTTTTGGTGGTGAATTTCTTTTTATAAAGCTGGCTTTGCTGTTCAAATTTCTTTACCGCATCAGCCAATTGTGCGTGTGCACTTTGCAAAGACCCTTGGGCACTATCTAAATTTAATTGAAAGGTTTGTGGGTCGAGTTCGGCAATCACCGCACCCTTTTCAATCCGGTCGCCCACAGAAACATTGAGCTTTAAAATGCGGCCGCCAATTTCAAACGCTACATTTGATTTTACAACCGGGCTAATCACCCCAGATATAACCCGGCTTTGATTCACCGGTTTGGCCGAAAGCTTCATATGTTTGATATGCCGGATCGGTTCGGGCGCCTTAGCCTCTTCTTCAGCTCCGCA
>JAJFHF010000188.1 GCA_021775775.1 Hyphomicrobiaceae bacterium | reverse complement strand
AACTGGTTTGTGCCATTGATGATCGGCGCGCCTGATATGGCCTTCCCGCGGATGAACAACATTTCATTTTGGTTGTTGCCAGCCTCTTTCACTTTGTTGATTTTGTCGCTGTTTCAAGGGCCTGAGGGCGCTAAAGGTGTTGGTGCTGGTTGGACGGTTTATGCACCGCTCTCGACATCTGGTCATCCAAGCCCGGCTATGGATTATGCGATTCTATCGCTCCATCTGGCTGGTGCGTCGTCCATTCTTGGTGCGATTAATTTCATTACGACGATCTTTAATATGCGTGCCCCTGGAATGACATTGCATAAGATGCCGTTGTTTGTGTGGTCAGTTTTGGTCACAGCCTTCTTGTTGCTTCTCTCCTTGCCGGTTTTGGCTGGTGCGATCACTATGTTGTTGACCGATAGAAATTTTGGCACGTCTTTCTTTAGCGCTGAGGGCGGCGGTGATCCGCTTTTGTATCAACATTTGTTTTGGTTCTTTGGTCACCCAGAAGTTTATATTTTGATCTTGCCTGGCTTTGGTATTATCTCGCAGATCGTATCGACTTTTTCTAAAAAACCGGTGTTTGGTTATTTGGGCATGGCTTACGCTATGTGCGCCATTGGTGTGGTTGGCTTTATTGTTTGGGCTCACCATATGTATGCCTCTGGTATGAGTGTGGATAGCCAAGCTTACTTTATGTTAGCGACTATGGTGATTGCGGTACCAACTGGGGTTAAGATCTTTTCTTGGATCGCGACTATGTGGGGGGGCTCTATTTCGTTTGACGCTCCTATGGTTTGGGCAATTGGGTTTATCTTCTTGTTTACAGTCGGCGGTGTAACTGGTGTGGTCTTGGCCAACGCTGGTGTGGACCGGGCATTGCACGATACTTATTATGTGGTGGCTCATTTTCATTATGTTTTGTCTTTGGGCGCTGTGTTCTCGATCTTTGCGGGTTGGTATTATTGGTTCCCTAAAATGTTTGGCATAACTTATTCTCAAACATTGGCTAAGTTGCATTTTTGGATGATGTTTATTGGGGCGAATATTTTGTTCTTCCCGCAACATTTCCTTGGTCTTGCTGGCATGCCGCGTCGTTATGTGGATTATCCTGATGCTTATGCTGGTTGGAATTATGTGTCATCAATTGGCTCATATATTACTGCTGCCTCGACTGTTTTGTTTCTCTTTATTATGTTGCTGGCGCTTGTTCGCCGCGAAAAAGCTGCAAACAATCCTTGGGGTGAAGGGGCTACAACTTTGGAATGGACTTTGTCTTCTCCACCGCCTTTCCACCAATTCAATGAATTGCCGCGGATTAAATAAACTTTGTTAAGCCCTGGCGTTTTCATCTGAAGGTGCCAGGGTTGATTTTGTTTTTCTCTTTCAGCCTGTATTAACTTAAGCTGTGGTTCTTTATGAGTGATGTTAGCCTTAAATCTATGGACGATGTTTACCCACAAAGTGCTGGGGGCGAGGTTCGTGATTATTTTCAACTCTTGAAACCAAGGGTAATGTCGCTTGTGGTGTTTACGAGCTTTGTTGGCTTGATGTTGGCACCTGGGACTTTGCATCCTTTTCTTGGGTTTGTTGCGATTTTGGCCATTGCTGTCGGCGCTGGTGCCTCTGGCGCGTTGAATATGTGGTATGACGCGGATATTGATGGGCAAATGCAACGCACAGCGGCACGGCCTATCCCTCGCGGGCGCGTATCGAAAGATGAAGCCTTAGCGCTAGGGGTTGTGCTGAGTTGTTTTTCAGTTTTGGTATTGGGATTGGCTACAAATTGGTTGGCTGCTGGTTTATTGGCGCTGACAATTGGGTTTTATTTGTTTGTTTACACCATGTGGCTTAAGCGGCGTACGCCGCAAAATATCGTGATTGGTGGGGCCGCTGGGTCTTTCCCTCCCATGATTGGCTGGGCCGCGGTTACGGGCTCTGTGTCTCTTGAGAGTGTGGTTTTGTTTTTAATTATCTTTTTATGGACCCCACCGCATTTTTGGGCGTTGGCGCTTTATCGGTGCCGTGATTATAGCCGGGTGGGCGTGCCAATGTTACCTGTTGTTAAGGGGCCTGATTCAACGCGCACTCATATTCTGGTTTATAGCTTTATTCTGGTTGCCTTCAGTTTGGCACCAGTTGCGCTAGGGTTTGGCGGTGTTGCTTATTTAATCATGAGTGGTTTGCTGGGTGCTGGATTTTTGTATCTTGCTTACCTGGTGTTTGTCCACCGTGTGGGTGTGGAAGCTGATGGCCATGCCAAACGGCTGTTTTTGTTTTCTATTTTTTATTTGTTTGCTTTGTATCTGGTTTTGTTGCTGGAGGCTATGGTGCCTGGAATGATGGTGCCAACTGGTTTTGAGTTTAAGGTATAGATCCTTATGGAAGAAGAAGATCTGAAAAAGCGTAAAAAACGCTCTATTGCAATTGGATTGATGTTGGTTGGGTTCGCCATATTGTTTTATGCAATTACAATTATTCGGCTTGGTGGTGATGTTTTTAACCGGCCGCTTTAGGTGGCGTTTAGTTTGTGCGTGATGATTTAGATTTCCATGTGAATTGAGTGGTTTTTTTGTTTTTAAACGATTTAGAATTTTGAAAATTAAAGGCTTAAATGAAGATAGATGAAGGACATACTGAACGCGGGCATGTAAACACAGCTGAGGGGCAGGTGCGAGATGTATCGCATTGGCGCGTTGTTGGGCCTTTGCTGGTTATGCTTGGTGTTATGTGCGGTGTGGTGCTTTATTCTCCTGAGCTTTATAATATGTTTTGTGCGGCCACTGGCTATGGTGGGACAACGCAACGCGCCGAGGTGAATTCGGGGCAAGTGCTGGACCAGGAAATTATTGTGAGATTTGATGGCTTGGCGGCTAAAGAATTGAATTGGATGTTTAAGCCGGTTCAGCGCACTATGAAGGTGAGAATTGGCGAGACGGTTGTTGCTAAATATAAAGCAAAAAATTTAGCACCGCGCGCCGTTGTTGGCTCTGCCGTTTATAATGTGACACCTGAAATTGCAGGGAGTTACTTTAATAAAATTGAGTGTTTTTGCTTTACTGAACAGGTTTTGAAGCCTGGTGAAGAAATTGAAATGCCCGTTAGTTTTTATATTGATCCTGAGATTGTGAAAGATAAAAGCGGGCGGCGATTAAAAGAAATTACTTTATCATATGTGTTTTATGAGAAAAAACAGCCGATAAAGGCTGCGCTAAATTTGCGTTAAATTTAGTATGAAGTCGTGTGTTACACACGCAGGTAGTAAGTTAGATATTGTTGAATTAACGTTATTTAAGAATTTGATAAACGTGCATTGGGGCACAGATTTTTAGGAGAAGAGATAGATGAGTGACGCGCATGCAAACCATCATGATTATCATTTGGTGAATCCAAGCCCGTGGCCATTGGTCGGGGCTATTTCTGCCTTTGTTTTAGCGATCGGTGCAATTCAATTTATGCACGGTAGCTCGGCCATGGTTATGGGTGTTGGCTTTGGGCTTGTTTTATTGACAATGTTTTTATGGTGGCGTGATGTTGTTCGCGAGGCTGAAAAGTTTGGCGACCATACACCTGTTGTCCAATTTCATAATCGATATGGCATGATTTTGTTTATCGCTTCTGAAGTCATGTTTTTTGTTGCCTGGTTTTGGGCGTTCTTTGATATCGCATTGTACCCTAATGATGTGGCGCAAATTGCAACGGCAGGCGGTAAAGATGTGACCATTGGCATGGTTACTCGTAATGAAGTTACGCAAGGCGTTTTCCCGCCAGCGGGGACAAATACGTTTGATCCTTGGGGTCTGCCTTTGGTCAACACATTGATCTTGTTGTTGTCTGGTACAACGGTTACCTGGGCGCACCATTCTTTGGTTGAGGGCAACCGCAAAGGTTTGATTTGGGGCTTGGCCATTACAGTTTTACTTGGCATCGTGTTTACGATTTGTCAGGCGTATGAATATAAACATGCCGGTTTTGCCTTTAGCCAAGCCAACGGGGGCAATATTTATGGCTCTGTTTTCTTTATGGCAACTGGGTTTCATGGATTCCATGTCATTGTCGGCACCATTACTTTGGCTGTGATGATGTTTCGGGCTATGGCGGGGCATTTCACGCCTAAGCAACATTTTGGTTTTGAAGCTGCGGCTTGGTATTGGCACTTTGTTGACGTTGTTTGGTTGTTCTTGTTTGCTTGTATTTATGTATGGGCGCAAGGGACACCTGGAGCTCACTAAGTGCGCTTGCTAGAGATGTGATTTTAACGATATAAGCTGGCCCGGTAACAAATTGTTACTGGGCCAGTTTTTTAGTGCCATCTCGTTTGTGTTTGGTGAACTTTTTGTTTGGCGGTGATTGTGGCCTGCTTGGCTCTGTTTGATGAATATAGCTCTTGATTCTTAAGTGGGCTGTTGGTTTGGTTGTTAGTAAAGGCAGTATAATGCAAGAAAACAAAATCTCTCCGGTTGTTGCGGGTCTAAAAGGACGGTGCCCTGAGTGTGGGCGTGGTAAATTATTTGAAGGGTTTATTGAGGTGAGAGATAAATGTTCTGTTTGTGGTCTTAATTTTGATTTTGCAGATTCTGGCGATGGGCCGGCCATATTTATTATGTTTATTGTAGGGTTTATTATCATACCTGCTATCATAACAACTGAAATATATTTTCGCCCCCCTTATTGGGTGCATGCCTTGTTATGGGGGCCGGGGGTGCTTTTGCTTAGTGCTGGGCTTTTGCGACCCTTCAAAGGCGTTTTGGTTGCTTTGCAATATAAGCATCAGGCACATGAAGGCCAGATTGATCAATGATAGTAAAATTGCGACGACTTGGTTTGTTTTGGCCTTTGCTTTTTTCTTGCATTGGGGTGCTCTTTTTGGTGATGCTGGGCAATTGGCAAATGCAGCGAAAGGCCTGGAAAAAGGACCTTATCACTTTGGTGGAGACACGCTTAAAATCTTCGCCGATGGATATTGAGACAATTAGCCAAATGGCGCTTGAGGGCAAAGATATTCGCTATCATCCAGGCAAGGTTTCAGGACAATTTGATTTTGGCAATGAGCGCCATTATTTTTTGCCTCTTAAATCGAGGGTGGGGTGGCATATTATTACACCCCTGAAACTGCTTGATGGAGATGTTGTTTTTATTGATCGTGGGTTTGTTCCTGATGAATTGAAATTACAAGAAAAACGGGCCTCAGATTTACCTGCGGGATCTTTGGAAATCGAGGGGCTGGTGCGCCCCTTTGAGACAACACAAAGATATTTTACCCCTGATAATGATGTGAAAAATAATAAATGGTTTTGGCGTGATGGCGCCGCTTTGTATAATAGTTTGCCGAACTATAAGGGGCGGCGTTTTGGGTTTATGATTGATGCGAAAAGCTCTGCCCAATATGGTGATTGGCCGTTGGCTGGCGTGACGCGGGTTCAATTTGTTGATAAGCATTTCGGCTATGCTTTGACGTGGTATGGCTTGGCGTTGACGTTAATCGGGGTGTTTGGATTTTTTGCTTATGGGCGTTGTTCCAATAGTAGGGCCCAATAGTAGTGTGTGAAAATGCTGGTTAGAGAGCGCGGAACGGTCTATTAAGAGAAAACTTATGTTGTCGTTTATGGAGATTTTGGGCTTGTGAAGTATGTGAGCACGCGCGGCAGTGCGCCTGAGCTAGAATTTGAAGATGTGATGCTTGCCGGTTTGGCACGTGATGGGGGGCTTTATGTGCCCTCAGTTTGGCCCAGCTTTACAGCTGAGAAAATTGCTGCAATGGCGGGGAAATCTTATAGCGAGATTGCCTATCAGGTGATGGCGCCTTTTGTGGGAGATTCCATTGAGGCTCAAGAATTCAAAGCTTTGATCGATCAAGCTTATGGCAGTTTTGCTCATAAAGCTGTTGCCCCGTTAGTACAAGCAGATGCAAATTTATGGATCCTTGAATTGTTTCATGGGCCGACATTGGCGTTTAAAGATTTTGCAATGCAAATTCTTGGGCTTTTGATGGATCGTGCTTTAAAAAAACGCGGTGAGCGGGCGACCATTTTAGGCGCGACCTCTGGTGATACGGGGGGGGCTGCGATTGAAGCGTTTCGCGGGCGTGAGCGGATTGATATTTTCATCTTGCATCCGCACGGGCGGGTCTCTGATGTGCAGCGCCGGCAAATGACAACGGCGCGTGAAGACAATGTTTTTAACATAGCCCTAGAGGGTACCTTTGATGATTGCCAAGGGGTTGTTAAGGGGTTGTTTAATGACCATGCCTTTCGAGACGGCTATCATGTGACCGGGGTTAATTCTATCAACTGGGCGCGTATTATGGCGCAGATTGTATATTATTTTACCAGTGCTGTTGCCTTGGGTGCCCCTGAGCGCTCAGTGTCTTTTAGCGTACCGACGGGTAATTTTGGTGATGCATTTGCTGGCTTTGTTGCTAAGAAAATGGGGTTGCCAATTGAACAGTTGGTGGTGGCGACCAATGTGAATGATATTTTGGTGCGTGTGTTAGAGACCGGTGTTTATAAACCTGATGGGGTTTTGGCCACTCATAGCCCGAGCATGGACATTCAAGTGTCGTCAAATTTTGAACGTTTGATGTTTGAGATGACCGGGCGTGATGCCACGCGCATTGAAGCTTTGATGAACGAGCTTGCCACATCTGGGTCTTTTACGTTGTCTGAAAATGAACTGGCACCTATGAGGACTTTGTTTCAAGGGGAGCGGGTTGATGAAGAGGCGACGGTGGCTCGGATTAAAATGCAATATGAGCTATGTCAGTATGTTATTGACCCGCATAGCGCGATTGCCCTGGAGGCTGGGGCTCGTTCGGCAAGGGGCGGTGCCTCGATGATTGCTTTGGCAACTGCCCATCCTGCAAAATTCCCTGATGTTGTATCTGGTTCTATCGGCCACGATGTGGTGCAACCAACGCGGCTGCAAGCCCAATTGCATGAAGAAGAGCGGGTGGAACGTTTGCCTTGTGGGGGGGGTGCTGTGTCGGCTTATATTGCATCTAAAACGCGTGCGGGTGGTTCGTAATTTATGAGTGTACGTGTTTCTGTATTAGATAATGGGCTGCGCGTTGTTAGCCACAAGATGGCGCATTTGGAGACTGCAAGCCTTGGGGTTTGGATCAAGGCAGGGGCACGAGATGAAAGCGCGGGCCAAAATGGTATTGCACATTTTTTAGAACATATGGCCTTTAAAGGAACCACCACGCGGTCTGCTTATGATATTGTTGAGCAGATTGAGACGGTTGGCGGTGATTTGAATGCGGCCACAGGGCTTGATCAAACCTCTTATTATGCAATGGTTTTGAAAGATGCAGTTGGTGTGGCCGTTGAACTCATTGGTGATATTTTGATCAACCCGGTGTTTACCCAAGATGAGTTGGTGAAAGAGCGCCATGTTATTGAACAAGAAATTTTAGCCAGCAAAGAACAAGCTGAAGATGTAGTGTTTGATTTGGCCCAAACTTTGGCGTTTCCTGATCAGCCTGTTGGGCGCCCGGTTATGGGCAGTGAGGACAGTGTTGGTTCCATCACTCTTGATGATTTAAGAGCGTTTATGAAGACACATTATATCGGCCCACAAATGGTTTTGTCTGGCGCAGGGTGTGTTGATCATGATGAGCTTTGTGACTTGGCAGATAAGCATTTATCTGCTCTGCCAAAAGGCGATGGGCAGTTGTTGGTACCGGCTCACTATGCGGGCGGTGTTGCGGTTAGTCCGCAAAATTTTGATCAAGCCCATGTGTTGGCTGGTTTTGAAGGAATTGGGTTTGCTAGTGATGATATTTATGCTGCGCAAATTTTAAACTATACGCTTGGCGGGGGCATGTCCTCTCGTTTGTTTCAAGAGGTGCGTGAGAAACGCGGGCTGGCTTATCAAGTGTATAGTTTCCATTCGACATTTGAAGATACGGGTTTTTTTGGCGCCTATTCAGCAACAGATTTAATGCACAGTGTTGACGTTACCGATCTAATGTTCTCTGAAGTTTATAAAATCGCTGATAGTGGTATCACTGCCAAAGAATTAGAGCGTGCCAAAGCGCAACTGAAATCTGGTTTGGCCATGGCGTTAGAGAGCACCAGTGGACGTGCAGAACAATTGGCACGGCAGATTTTATTTTTTGATAAGCCTTTAGAGACAGCTGATTTGCTAAATGAGGTCAGCTGCGTCAGCCTAGAAGATTGTTTGCAGTTGGCGCAAAACTTAGTCACAAATGGTGCTATGACAGTGGCCCTTGCTGGGACGGATCAAAATATTGGTGATTTTGACCGGTTTAAATCATTAAATGCTTCTAAATTGACATCTTTTCAGGATAATTTGAGTGCGAACTAGAAACTTACACTTTTCTAATTTGGCACCTCTCTTAAGGGAATGATTTTGAGCACCATTGGTCTTATATTGTGAGGAGGCAATTTTATTATGGTATTTTTGCGATCTTCGCAGGCATTTGAATATGGCCCCGTTTTAAAAACAGACCGGCTAACCTTGCGATTGCCGCAAATGGGTGATTTTTTAGCTTGGTCTTCTTTGCGTGAGCGTAGCCGCGAATGTTTGGTTCCTTTTGAACCGCAATGGTCTGAAAATGAGCTCTCGAAGGATGCATTTCGTAATCGTTTACGGTTTTACCACCGTGAGTTTCGTGATAGTACTGGGTATCCTTTTTTTATCTTTGAAACGGGTGAAAAAAGCCTTGTTGGCGGTGTTACCTTGTCGAATGTGCGCCGGGGCGTCACTCAGTCTGGGTCTATTGGGTATTGGGCTGGGGTGCCTTATCAAAATATGGGGTATATGAGTGAAGCAGTTAGAGCTATGCAATATTATGTTTTTCAAGAGCTTTTGTTGCATAGGATTGAAGCTGCTAGTATGCCCGAGAATAGGGCATCGCAACGTGTTTTAGAAAAATCAGGGTTTCAAAAGGAAGGCCTTGCGCGCGAATATTTGCGGATTGAGGGGCGCTGGAGAGATCATATTTTATATAGTTTTATTAGTGATGATTTTGTTAATTTAAACCGGGTATGAGGGCTAATTTCGCGTTTAGATGTTAATTCATGGTATTGCCCTATTCCGATGGCATGTCATTTTATTATATTTTATGGGTGTGTTTACTTAGATTTGTGAATTGAGGATTAAATTGACGCAATTTTGCGTAAACTTAATTATTTTATTCGAGATGTTTTTTAAATCGATGATCGCTGTTTTTTTTCATCGTGAGGTTATTTGTGTGTTTGCTGGTTTTATAAATGAATGGTTTGGTCAGTTAAAGGATCGTTTCTGGGGCTCTTTTTTGGCTGCTTTTTCTGGTCTAATGATGCTATTTGCTGTGACACCAGCTGTGGCCTTGGAGCCTGTTGTCTTAACGCCTGATATTCAACGAATTGAAATTACAAAATTTAGTGAACTCTATAAAGAGCGCGGAGATACGCTGCAGGTTGAGACAGCCTCTGAGGCAGGCATTTCAAATCGTATGGCAGTTAAGGCGCAAACGCCTGGGACGGATCCTAAATGGATTGTTTTTGCGCTAAAAAACCCTACAGATAAGCAAATTGTTCGTTTGGTTAGCACGCGGCGTTATAATATTGTTGGTTCAGGGATATTGCGCCCTGATTTAGATGCGCAAAGACTTGTTCATTTGACGCCATCTGTTGGCTTTTTGCCACTGAAAATCCCTGATGAAGCTGTTGATATTTACCGTATCACTTTGGAACCTGGGGCTACGGTTACGTTTGTCGCAGAGCTTTCTAATGCTCGGTTTCCGCGTATCTATTTGTGGGCACCTTTAGCGCTCACTAAAAAGGTGCGAGACATCACATTGTTTAACGGCATTATGCTGGGCATTGTTGGTATTTTGGCCATCTTTTTAACGGCAATTTTTGTTGCCAATCATAAATCAATTTTCCCAGCTACGGCATTTATTGCTTGGTGTGTTGGGGCTTATCTTTGTGTTGATTTTGGATTTTGGAATAAATTGTTCAGGCTTAGCGCTGATCATAATGCGACCTATCGCGCGGCCACTGAAGCGGCGATTGCGGCGAGCTTGGTTATTTTCCTTTATACATTTTTGCGCATCCGTTATTGGCATGGCTGGATTAAACTCTTATTTGGGGTCTGGATTCTAGCTCAGCTTGGCTTGATTGGATTGGCGATTATAGATCCTATTTTGGTGTCTGGCTTTGCTCGGCTTTCATTATTGTTCTTGGGCGGTACAGGGGCTTTATTAATTGGGTATTTGGCTGTGCGCGGCCAAGATAGGGCCCTTGCTTTGGTGCCCACTTGGTTGTTGTTTTTGGTTTGGTTGTTCGGCGCCGGTGTGGCCGCGATTGGGCAATTATCGGGTGATATTGTGAGCCCGGCACTTACATCTGGTTTGGTACTGATTTTGGTGTTGCTTGGTTTTACTGTGACGCAATTTGCCTTTCGCTCATTTGAACCGTTGGCCGGGGCGCCGCCTAGTCAATTGCAACTTCGCTCGTTAGCGCTGGAGGGGGCTGGCGCTTCAGTTTGGCAATGGAATTCACGGCGGGATGAAATCTCTGTTAGTTCTGAGATTGAAGATGCCCTGGGTTTGCATGAAGGTGAGCTGACCTGCCGGGTTGAGCAATGGATGCAATATTTGCACCCCTCGGATCGTGAGCGGTTTCGTTTATTGATGCGTTCTTTGCATGAAAAGAATGGCGGTGAGTTGCAGTTAGAGTTTCGTATGCGCGGCCATGAGGGCCATTTTCTTTGGTATGAGTTGCGGGCTCATTCGGTGATGATGCCGCATCAACGGTCTTTGCGTTGTGTGGGGTTGATGCGTGATATATCTGGAGCGAAACATTCTCAAGAAAGACTGCTTAGTGATGCGGTGCATGATAATCTAACTGGTTTGCCGAACCGGGAGTTGTTTCTTGATCGGCTACAAATCTCGATTGCGCGGGTTAAAGATGAGGGGAATGTTAGCCCGCCAACAGTTTTGTTTGTTGATATTGATCGGTTTAAACATGTGAACCAATCTTTTGGTATGGTGATTGGGGACACGATGTTGTTGACCATAGCCCGGCGTTTGCAACGGCATTTAGGACTACAAGATAGTTTGGCTCGTTTAAATGCTGACCAGTTTGCTGTTTTGTTGGTCACTGAGAATAACCCGCAAGAAATAGCTTTGCTTGCTGAACGTATGCGCCGCTCGCTTCGAAGTCCTATGAAAATAGGGGGCAAGGAAATTATCCTCACAGGCTCTATTGGGATTGCTGTTTATGATGGGACGCAATTGAGCCATGAAGACCTTTTGAATGAAGCTGAACTTGCTATGTACCGGGCGAAACGCTCTGGGACGGATCGTATTGAGATTTTCAAACCAACAATGCGCGGTGAGCGGGATAATCGTTTGGCGTTGGAAAGTGACTTGAGACGGGCGATTGAGCGACGCCAAATTAAAATTCTTTATCAACCGATCACCAAGTTAAAAGGAGAAGATCTCACTGGGTTTGAAGCTCTCATTCGTTGGGATCATCCAAAACATGGGCGGCTTTCCCCTGATGAATTTATCCCCATTGCAGAAGAGTCTGATTTGATATCTGAGCTTGGCTCTTATGTGTTAAATCAGGCTGTGAAGGATGCGGTGCAATGGAATAGAATTTTGGTGCGGCCGGATGAGCCTTTGGTTGTCAGTGTCAATATTTCGAGCCGGGAGTTGTTTCGCCAAGAGCTTTATCAAGAAGTGCGGATGATTTTGGCCCGTGAGCAATTGCCTGAAAATGCTTTGCGTCTTGAGGTCACTGAATCACTGGTGATGGAAAACCCTGAAGTGGCTGTTGAGATCCTTGGCTGGTTGCGCAATGCTGGGGCTGGGTTGGCGCTAGATGATTTTGGTACTGGTTATTCAAGTTTGAGCTATTTGCATCGTTTTCCGTTTGATACGCTCAAGGTGGATCGCACGATTGTTCACAATGTTACGTTTGATAAAACGGGGCCGGCGATCTTACGTTCTGTTGTTGCCCTGGCAAGTGAACTTGATATGGATGTTGTGGCTGAAGGGGTTGAGTCCATTGAGGATGTTAATTTCTTGCGCTCTATTGGCTGTGGATTTGCTCAAGGGTTTTATTTTGGCGAGCCGATGAACCAGAAAGATGTGATTTATCTGCTTGAGGCGCTTTCTAAGACTGTGAAAGAAAAGGGTCGGACTGGTTTGTTTGGTGTTATTCGTTCTGAAACTGGCGCGGCGAATTCTGACTCTGGTTTATTGGATGATGAGGAAAAAGCGCCTTATCAAGATGGTCAATCTGTTGTTAATTCTGATAGTGAGCAAAAAGAACCTGCGCCATTTATTCAAGATCGTGTTGTTCAAGATCAGGTGGTTCAGGCACAAGTGGTTCAAGCTCAAGTGGGTCAAGTTCAAGGATCTCATAAGCATGTTGTGCACGAAAAGGCTTCGCAAGATCATACTCCACAAGATCAGGCATCTCAGGGTCATGAAAAGCAACGGTCTATTGTTGGCGAGGGGCACCAGTTTGAACAGTCTTTAGGTGAGCCTGTGCTTCAAAGAACAAATGGAAATGGTGTTGATCGCGAAGAGGGGGGTGTGGACCGTGAAATGAAGCAACCACTTGTTCGTGATAAAGGGGGCAATGGACAATATGTACCCCCCATCGAGAGTTCAACTCATTTGGCACAGGAAATCGTGAAAAATGACAAATCTGACTATGGTGACGAAAATTTTGTTCAAGACCGTGCCTTGAGGGCTAATTTAGATGGGGCTCAAAATGGTGGTGCGCAGATCGTTCATGATGCAGTTTTGTCTGAAATGGACCAGAAATTACAAGGTTTAAACGAAGCTTTGGATTTAGCTGAAAAAACTGCGCTTGCGGGCCAGAGCACCGGACATAATAGTCATGGTCTGAATAGGTCTGATCATCATAGTGCTGGGCATGGTGGTGACCCAAATGGACGCGATCTAAAACCTAGTATTGATGACCGGCTTTCTGGCATGAAATCATCTTTAAACTCTACTGATGTTTATCAACAATTGGCGAGTGGGGCTGGGTATTGCGATGTTCCAAATAACCAAACACCTGATGGCGAGAGGCCTGTTGCAGGTGGGCCAAAACGTAAATTTGTTATGGATGCTAATCAGTTAAATGGTGCCCCTGATCCTAGCCAAGTTTCACAAGAACCGCGCCGTCATATGAAGCCTAATTTTGAGAGAGATGTTCACGAAGGCAAAAGTGTGGATGGGCCGGATCCTAAAAATTCGAGGAAACCATCTGCGAAAAATAGAACTAGGAAAAAACCCTCAAAAACAAACTCTTAGGGCTATGTTTTTTCACAAGGTGTGGTTTTATGAATGTCCGGTTTGATTGACCAAGTGAACTTCGTTTATGCCGAGACTTTTAATGGCTTGGCGATATTTTTTCTCTGTTTCAATATCAAAAAGAAGATCTTGATTGGCAGCGCAATGAAGCCAGCCAGTGGCGCTAATCTCTTGTTCCAATTGGCCTGGCCCCCAGCCAGCGTACCCTAGGGCAAGGAGAGATTTTTCAGGCCCTTTCCCTTTGGCAATGGCTTTTAAAATATCGAGTGTGGCTGTTAGAGATACTGTTTTATTTACAGGAAATGTGTGTTCATTTGAATGATAATCAGGTGAATGAAGCACGAAGCCACGCCCTGTTTCCATTGGTCCACCAAGATGAATAAAGGGGAGGTTTTCACTTTTGTTTGTTAAAGTGATGGGGCTGGCATCTTGTGGGGTGAATATTTTTTCCAAAAGGTCTGAAAAATCAATGTCGTTTGTTTGGCGATTGATGATTAACCCCATTGCCCCTTCCTGGGAGTGGGCACAAATATAAATGAGGCATTCACTAAAAATTGGATCATGCATGTTAGGCATGGCTATAAGGAGTTGACCGGTAAGGCCATCATTTGTGCCAATCTGGTTTTCATCATTTTCAAAAAGGTCTTGCATTATTTTTTCATTTTTTTGAAAGCCGTTGTTAGTTTTATATAAATAGATAGAGTTTTTGTTATTCATATATTGTAGCGAATTTTTTAGTTTATGTGAATTAACTGTCGTATAATTTTATGATTCCAGATCAGGTCTGTTGCTTATCTGTGTCACCAGCTTGTGATATCATTTGAAGGCCGGTTGATATGTTTTTGTGGTATAGGCTATGAAAGTCACTGTTTTGACTAAGATTTTTGTGAAACTAATAAATGACTGAAGCTATTTTGTGAGGTTTGAATTTGTCTTTCATGGTGCGAAAAATACGATTACAAATTTTTACGACCTTTGTTGTTTTGTTTGTTTTTGCATTGCCTTTAAAGCTTTATGCAAAATCTTTTGAAACAAATTGGCAAGGGTCTGATAAATCTCAGTTGCGCCTCATTGCTGCTAAGGCCGCCTGGAGAGGCAAAAAACATTTGTTTGCTGGCATAGATATTCGTCTTGCCCCCAAATGGAAAACCTATTGGCGCACACCTGGTGATACGGGGATCCCTCCATATTTTGACTGGGCTGGTTCTGAGAATCTATTAAAAGCTGAAGTGTTGTATCCTGTGCCCCATTGGTTTGAAGATGCTGCTGGGCAATCGATTGGTTATAAGTCACGTGTTACTCTGCCTGTTGTCATCACCCCTAAAGACCCTTTGTTACCGGTTGTGTTAAAATTAAATGCCTCTTATGCCATTTGTTATGATCTTTGTGTGCCGATTTCTACACAGCAATCATTGAAAATTGATGATGGGCTGTCCAGCCCGTTTGTGCCTGTTATGGAGATGGCGCTTTTGGATATCCCTAAACAAGTTGCAAAGCGGCGTGCTGATATTGGTGTCAACAAGGTGGGTTTTATTCCTGGCGATAAGAGTGCGCTTTCTGTTCTGGTGAACGCGCCGGAGACGGCTTCTAAAGTTGAGCTTTTTATTGAGGGTCCTGGTGGACTTTATGTGCCTTCTCCAAAACTATTATCGCGTGGTTCTGGAGAGGATAAATTCACTTATCTTGTAGATTTAAGTGGTATGGATGACCCTAAGAAGTTTAAAGGAATTGAACTTGTTTGCACGTTGCGGGTTGATGACAAAGCAATTGTGCAGCCTTGTTTGGTTGAATAAGGTTTGCTCGGTATCTTAAAAATGGTTAGTCTATTTTCTTTAATATTTTTTATAATTAAAGAGGTGCTTTATGACCATTGCAGTGGGTGATCAATTGCCCAATATTGAGTTGTTTTCTTTAGGACAGAATGGCCCTGAGGCACGCTCCAGTGCTGAGATTTTTGGGGGTAGAAAAACCATCTTGTTTGCTGTACCGGGGGCTTTTACGCCGACCTGTCATCAAAACCATGCCCCTGGGTTTATCGCAGCCTTTGATGAGTTGAAGGCCAAAGGTGTGGATGAAATTTTTTGTCTGTCTGTCAATGATCCGTTTGTGATGAATGCCTGGGCCGAGGTGCTCGGCGCTAAGGATAAGATCACTTTATTGTCCGATGGTAATGGTAGCTTTACCAAGGCTGTCGGCCTGGAATTGGATGGTAGTGGATTTGGGTTAGGGCATCGCTCTTTGCGCTACGCTATGTTGATTGAAGATGGTGTGGTGAAGGTGCTAAATGTGGAAGATGTGCCAACTGAGGCAGAGGTTAGCGGCGCGCAGGCTATGTTGAAAAGCCTTTGAGGACCTGGAATTGTATTTATGAAAAAGCCCGCTGTGATGCGGGCTTTTTTTGTGATGAGCTTATGTTTTGTGAGAGGACATCTCATTCGTCCATAATTGTTAAAGAGCCTGTTTGATGCCTGCGATGATTTTATCTTGTGTCTCTTGCTCTAAGTAGGGATGCATGGGCAGACTGATCACGTCTTTGGCTAACTCATCCGTGACCGGTAAATTTCCTCCCCCAATTGGGTAATCTTTATAGGCGGTTTGTACATGCAAAGGATTGGCATAATAAACAGCGGTTGGGATATTTTGGTTTCTCAATTCTGTTGCTAGATGGTCCCGTTTTGGTGTGCGGATGGTATATTGTGCCCAGGTGGAAATTGAATTTTCTAGGACGATGGGTGTGGTTACCACGTCTTTTAGAGCTGTTGTGTAGCGCTGGGCTATCTCATTGCGCTGTTCGATTTCGCGAGAGAAAATTTCTAGTTTTGGTAACAAGATGGCGGCTTGGATTGAATCTAACCGACCGTTCATGCCAATGCGAATATTGTTGTATCTATCAACGCCTTGGCCATGATTGCGTAGTGAGGTGAGAATTCCATATAACTGGTCATCATTGGTGAAGACGGCGCCGCCATCGCCATAACAGCCTAATGGTTTGGCTGGGAAAAAGCTGGTGGTTACCAGATCTGCATAGTGGCCTGCTTGGGTGTCATTTAAGGTTGCGCCAAAACCTTGGGCTGCATCTGCGATCAAGATTAGGTTTTCAGATTTTGCTATGGGAGCAATCTCTGGGTAGTTGGCGATTTGACCAAATAGATCAACGGTCATTATGGCTTTAGGGGTGAGTTTTCCTTGCGCTTTAATTTCAGCGATGGTGGTGGTTAGGTGGGCTGGGTCCATATTGAAGGTATCTTTTAATACATCAACAAAAACCGGAGTTGCACCAGAGATTGCGACCATTTCTGCCGTGGCAGCAAATGTAAAGCTTGGGACAAAAACTGCATCACCAGGGCCTATCTCTAGAGCAAGTAGGGCTAGTAGAATGGCGTCAGATCCATTGGAGCAAGAGAGGCAATGTTTGGTTTTGGCAAAGGCGCTTAAGTTTTTTTCAAGCTCTTTAACTTCTGGGCCCATGATGTATTGACCGTGGGCAAGCACGGCGGCAATGTTCTCATTGATCGTGGATATGATTTGTTTTTGTTGTGCAGCTAGATCGATGAATTGGATTTTTTCCATGGATTTTTGTCTCTTTAGTTCCGAAATTTATTTATAATTTAAGCTGATTTTTTATGAGTTTTGTAATCTGGATCAGCCTTGGTGAGTAGATCAATAACCGCGCAGGCCTCATGCCCATTGCTATAAGGTTGGGTCATGGTTTCTATCGAAGAGAGGAATGTCGCGCATTCATTTAACAATGGTTCTTTAAAGGGAACTTTGATGGGCTCTCCTTCCATGTCTCGCTCTAAAATTGGTGGTTGGCCATATTCCATTGCAGAGTGATGCCGATGGATGCGTAATTTTTCATCCCACTCGAGCGTGTCGTCAAAAACGGCCATGGCTTTTTCCCCAACCACGATTAGGCGATGTTCTTTTTGCGGCGCTAACCAAGAGAGATTAATTTCAGCGTTGATGTTGTTTTCAAAGCTTAGCTGAATGCTGGCAAAATCACTTATGGTTGGGAGTAAATAGTTGGCCGCTTGTGACTGAATGGTGAGGGGGGCGCTTTGTGTTAAAGAGAGCACCATTGAGATGTCATGGGGCCCTAAATCCCAGAGGACATTTTCTTCTTGTCTAAATTTGCCAATGTTAAAGCGGCGTGCGTGAATGTGATGGATTTTTCCTAACTCACCGCCTGTGACCATTTGTTTTAATTTATCAAAACAAGGATGATAGTGGAGTAGATGGCCGACCATTAGGATGAGATTTTTTTGTTCGGCAGCTTTTGTTAAAGCCAGTGCATCTTGATGATTAAGGGCAATGGGCTTTTCAATAAAGAGGTGTTTGTTATGGTCGATTGCTTTTAAGCCTAGCTCTTTGTGAGTGTGAGCTGGGGTGACAAGGACGATGGCTTTTATGTCTGGGTCGTTTAATATGTCATCATAAGATCGTGCTGGCACGCCATATTCATTTTGCATAAATTGCATGGTTTCAGCGTTGGTTTCAGAAATGGCGGCAAGGGCGCCTAATTCATGAAATTTCCGAACGTGATTTTTTCCCCAGTCGCCTGTGCCGATGACAGCGGTTGGTATCGGATGGTTTACCATGCGTTTTTCATCTCCTGTTTGGGCTCTTTTTTTTAAAATGCCAAACATTATGTCTTGTGAATAATATGATTAACGGATTGATAGCATTTCATGAGAAGGGAGCAATAGGAATTGAGCTGAAATGTTCTGAAATTATGTTTCTTAATGTTTCTTGCCGCGGGAGCCGTCATGATCACTGTAAAGTTGGTTATTTCCATTATTAGCGCTATATGCTAGCACAGGAATTAACTGATAAATCAGTTTTAAAAGTGAGTTCGCCATGAAAATTACAATGATTGGTACCGGCTATGTCGGGCTGGTATCTGGGGTTTGTTTTGCTGATAACGGCTTTGAGGTTACTTGTCTTGATATTGATGAGGATAAAATTAGGTGTTTGCAAAACGGACAAGTGCCGATTTTTGAACCTGGCTTAGATACGCTTGTCGATCGAAATGTTGACGCAGGGCGACTTTCCTTTTCAATCGATTTTGAGCAAGCGCTTCATTTAGCAGATGTGGTCTTTTTGGCAGTGGGGACGCCATCACGGCCCGGGGGCGGGGAGGCTGATCTTTCTTATTTATTTGACAGTGTGCGCATGATGACCCCTCATTTAAAGGATGGGGTGGTGATTGTTACCAAATCAACTGTGGTGGTTGGTACCAACCAGCGCATCAGTGATATTATTGGCGATATAAATCCGTCATTGGCGTTTTCAATTGCTTCTAATCCTGAGTTTCTACGTGAGGGCTGCGCCATTGATGATTTCATGAGCCCTGATCGGGTGGTGGTTGGTGTTCAAGACCAGCATGGTGAGCAGATCTTGCGTAAGCTTTATAGCCCTTTGAATTTACCTGATGAACGCTTTGTTGTGACATCGTTGGAAAATGCGGAGCTGATTAAGTATGCCTCTAATGCTTTTTTGGCAATGAAAGTGACGTTCATAAATGAGGTGGCCAATTTGTGCGAGATGACCGGCGGCGATGTGAGCCAAGTTGCAAGAGCGATTGGGCTTGATAACCGTATTGGACCAAAATTTTTACAAGCTGGGCCTGGAATTGGCGGGTCTTGTTTTCCTAAAGATACGCGCGCTTATGCGGCCATGGGTATGAAATACCGGGCCCCGCAACGGTTGATTGAGACGGTTATCCAGGTTAATGAAGCGCGCAAGATATCGATTGCGGATCAAATCGTGGATTTGTTGGAAAAACCGATAAATAAAACAGTTGGTGTTTTGGGCCTTGCTTTTAAACCAGGGACGGATGATGTGCGTGAGGCCCCTGCCTTAACAATTATTCCTCGGTTGATTGAAAATGGCATTAAGGTTCGCGCTTTTGATCCACAAGCGATGGAGGTTGCGAAATCTAAATTAGAGGATGTTACTTGGTGCGATGACGCCATGAGCGTTGCTCGGGGGGCTGATCTCGTGGTGGTGTTAACGCACTGGGATGAATTTAAAACACTTGACCTTGGCGAGTTGGCTCAGATGATGACCGGGCACATTATTTTTGACACCCGGGCTTTATTTGAAGAACGCGATGTGAATGCTGCAGGTTTGGATCTGATTGGTGTGGGCCGTGTGAGCAGTCGTTAATTTGATGATTATATTTGAGTTTAAAGATATTGTTCTAGAAAGGGTAGGTCATAGCCTGCTTTTTGGACGTCATTCATGATTTCATGTGCGTCTTTTTGTCCCCTTTGGGAAAGTGCCCAAAGAGTAATAGAACGGGTGCCAGAGCGACAATAGGCAAAGGCAGGGCCTTTGATTTGATCTATGGTGTTTTTGGTTTCCTCGATTGCCTCTTGTGGGAGCGCCCCTGAAGTTATTGGCAAATGATAATATATTAATCCGGCGCTTTGGGTGGCCGATTTTATTTCTTGTGATGTGGGCTGTCCGGGGGTCTCATCATCAGGCCGATTGTTGATAATCGCAACATAGCCAAGTTCTTTGATGGTTTGTATATCGGATGGAGTGATTTGCGGAGCGACCGCAAAATTTGATGTGACAATTTTATAATCCATAAAATATTCTCTTTGGTGAGTATATGTTTTGTTCATTCTTAGTCTTCGCTTCGGACATTTGTTCGAATAAAAGGAATGAATGTGAACATATTTCGTAATTTGCAAGCTTACTTTAAGACCTTAGTGTGATTTTTTCCAGTCAATCAATGGGCTAATAATATTTTAAATTATTTTTTATGTTCGTACGTTTGGTTTATGTGTCATTTTAGGTGATGTGAATGGATTTGCCGGTTCTTACTTTTAAGTTTGTGTGGCATTGATTTGGGTTTTTATTTTAATTTTAAGGAGATGATAAGTCATGGCTGATGGTCAAGATGTGGTAATCGTAAGTGCTGCTCGAACAGGGGTTGGGTCATTTAATGGTAGTCTTGCTAGCGTTAGTGCGCATGAGCTTGGGAAGACAGTGATTGGCGAAGTTGTTAAGCGGGCTGGGATTGCCCCTGAAGATGTTAGTGAAGTGATTTTTGGACAAGTTTTAACCGGCGGGCAAGGGCAAAACCCGGCGCGTCAAGCCTCAATTCTTGCCGGATTGCCAAGTGAGACCCCTGCTATCACGATTAACCAGGTGTGCGGATCTGGGCTTCGCAGTGTGGCATTGGGTATGCAAGCCATTAAAAGTGGTGATGCCAAGGTTGTTGTGGCTGGCGGGCAGGAATCTATGAGCCAATCTGTCCATTGTGCTTATTTGCGTACGGGTCAAAAAATGGGCAATCTTGAAATGGTTGACACCATGATTAAAGATGGGCTTTGGGACGCGTTTAACGATTATCATATGGGTACAACCGCAGAGAATGTTGCTAAAGAATTTCAAATTGACCGAGACACCCAGGACGCGTTCGCTGTTGCCTCTCAAAACAAAGCTGAAGCGGCACGCGGTGAGGGGAAATTTAAAGAAGAAATTGTTCCTGTAACCATTCGGCACCGCAAAGGTGATGTTGTCTTTGATACAGATGAATATATTCGAGAAGGGGCGACCATTGAACAAATGGGCAAGTTGCGCGCGGCTTTTTCTAAAGATGGAACTGTTACCGCTGGGAATGCCTCTGGTATTAATGATGGTGCAGCTGGCTTGGTTTTGATGAGTGCTGCTGAGGCAGAAACCCGCGGTCTTGAACCATTGGGTAAGATTGTATCTTGGGCTCAAGCCGGTGTTGACCCGGCAGTAATGGGCACGGGACCTATTCCGGCATCTCAGCTCGCCCTTGAAAAAGCAGGCTGGAGCATTGATGATTTGGATGTCATTGAAGCGAATGAAGCGTTTGCCGCCCAAGCCTTGGCCGTAAATAAAGGTCTTGGTTGGGACCCTGAAAAGGTCAACGTTAATGGTGGTGCCATTGCGATTGGACATCCGATTGGAGCTTCTGGTGCACGGGTGTTGGTGAGTTTGTTGCATGAGATGAAACGCCGTGGTCC
>JAJFHF010000187.1 GCA_021775775.1 Hyphomicrobiaceae bacterium | reverse complement strand
AACCTATGAAGTGCGCGCCAATGGCGAATTGTTAACCTGTGAGCCGGCAGTATCTTTACCGATGGCCCAACGGTATTTTATGTACTGAGGCGCAACCTCTGCTGGATACAATAAACAAAACCCGGAACCTGTCATCGCCAGTCTGCCCAAACGGAAACACTATCAACAACGGAAATTTTTTCATGATCTATGTAATCGCTACAATTACCATCAAACCCGGATCGGCTGCCAGTGTTTTTGAAGTCGCCAATCCTTGCATCAAAGCTACGCGCAAGGAAACAGGCTGCATTTCTTATGACCTGATGCAAAGCCTGGATGATGAAAACAAACTCACTTTTGTCGAGCGCTGGGAATCATATGACAATTTGAAAAATCACTTCGACCAACCGCATATGCTCTTGTGGCGCGAAAAAGGCGCGGAATTCATTCTCGACAGAAATATTGAAATCATCACTCCGGAAAGCGTCAAACAATTATAACTATTTTCAAAGCACAAACCGATGCGTAAACCCGATTTTGTATCTCGCGAAATCACCAGCTCAATAACTGGCGATAAATCGCCAATTGACCTGTCTGAAGAAAATCAAACAGATGTGGTCATACTTGGCTACGAACAGCGTTACCTGCGAAGAAAAGTGATTCAATGCGCAAGTGGTAAATTGCTGCTTGTTGATTTACCGGCGGCTTTGGTTCTCGAAAATGACAATTGTCTCGTTATTGAAAGTGGCGGTTACATACGGGTGAAATCCGCGGATGAAAAATTACTGGAAATCAAATCCAGTGATGCGCATCAACTGGCGATATTTGCCTACCATTTGGGTAATCGTCATTTGCCCGTGCAAATTGAACCGGAAAAATTACTGATCAGATACGATCATGTTATCGAAGCAATGCTGATAAAACTCGGTGCCCATGTTACACCTATCAACGCGCCCTTCAATCCAGAAGGTGGTGCATATGGATTGGGAAGAACCCATGGTCACGATCACGGGCACAATCATGGTCAAAATCACGAAGATGCACCGGAACATGACCATGTTGATCGTCTTGATTTGAATGGACCTTCAGATGCCTCTTAGAATTGAACAATCCCTCTACAGATTACAAACCTGGTTTTCTCCCTCCTTTCCGGTTGGTTCCTACACCTATAGCCATGGATTGGAAAATGCTCATGACATCGGTTTGGTCACCAATGTCGGGGAGGCTATTGACTGGATAAAATCGATCATTTCATCAGGCGATGGATTTGCCGATGCGGTTTTCGTTTGTCAGGCATATAGGTCAGTTGCACAAGGGTCCTCTGCCAGCCTCAGGACAACAGCAGAGTTTGCAACAGCTTTTTGTGCGACAAAAGAGTTTCGGCTTGAAAGCGAATCTCAGGGAGCGGCTTTTATTGAAGTCGTTCAAAATGTCGAACACAATACAGGACTGGATCATCTGATTCAGGCCTGGCCAGGCCCCTATCCTTATTCTGTCGCGGTAGGTTGTGCGGCGGGCTGTCTGGATGTCGGTGAGGGTGCAACGCTCATTGCATTTCTGCATGCATTTGTTGCCAATCTGTCTTCTGCTCTGGTGCGTATCATACCGCTTGGTCAAACCGATGGGCAAAGAATCATTTACAGTCTTGCCCCGACGGTTAAAGCAACAGCGAAAAGAGCCCAAACCACAGCTCTCGAAGACGTCACGACTTCCACGATGATGGTTGATTTGGCTTCAATGAAACATGAAACACAGTATACAAGGCTATTTAGGTCATGACAAAAAACACACTCCAAAATGGCCCCTTGCGGGTTGGTATCGGAGGTCCTGTAGGCTCCGGCAAAACAGCCCTGACAGATGCATTGTGCAAAACTATGCGCGACGATTACTCCATCGCTGCCATCACCAATGATATTTATACCCGCGAAGATGCGGAGTTTCTCACCCGTTCCGGAGCATTAATCGCTGACAGGATTATGGGTGTGGAAACCGGTGGATGCCCTCATACCGCCATTCGAGAAGATGCTTCCATCAATC
This sequence comes from Hyphomicrobiaceae bacterium, assembly GCA_021775775.1. Lineage (GTDB taxonomy): Bacteria > Pseudomonadota > Alphaproteobacteria > Rhizobiales > HXMU1428-3 > HXMU1428-3. The sequence goes on along the minus strand of JAJFHF010000187.1, from coordinate 1,001 downwards.
TGGCTGCAATCAAACAAATGGTAGAAAAATTTCCCGATCTGGATTTGCTATTTATCGAATCGGGCGGTGATAATCTGTCGGCGACTTTTTCGCCGGAACTGGCAGACATTACCATTTATGTTATCGACGTATCTGCCGGCGATAAGATCCCGCGAAAAGGTGGTCCAGGTGTTACGCGGTCCGACCTGCTGGTCATTAACAAGATTGACCTGGCACCATATGTGGGAGCAGATTTAGGTGTAATGGACCGTGATTCAAAAAAGATGCGGGTAGCGAGACCTTTCCTCTTTACCAATATCAAAGCTGGAAATGGGGTTGAGGAAGTTAAAAATTTCATAATCGAAGCAGGTGGGTTATAGATTTACATCAGTTTCCAACAAGCTCAGTATTTGAATTCAGCCAACAGCACGATTTATTCACCATAGGCGATGACTTTCTGATGTTGCTCGCCTAATCCCTCGATTCCCAACCGAATGGTTTGCCCTGATTTCAGATAAACTTGCGGGTTTTGTCCCATTCCAACGCCCGGTGGCGTCCCTGTAGAGATGATATCGCCCGGCTGCAAACTCATGAACTGCGAAATATAACTGACCACGTGACGAACATTGTAGACCATCGTGCTGGTAGAACCATCCTGATAGCGTTTATCATCGACTTCCAGCCACATTGACAGGTTCTGCGGGTCTTCAACTTCATCTTTGGTCACCAGCCAGGGACCAATTGGACCGAATGTATCTGCTGATTTTCCCTTAACCCATTGTCCCGCACGTTCTATCTGAAATGCCCGTTCGGACAAATCATTGATGACACAATATCCCGCGACATGGTCCATCGCATCTTCCTCGCTGACATAAGATGTATGGCTGCCGATAATCACACCCAATTCAACTTCCCAATCGGTTTTCTCAGAAGTCTTTGGGATGATGACATCGTCATCAGGTCCGTTAATGGCGCTCGTCGCCTTGAAAAAAAGCACCGGCTCATCGGGCACAGCCAATCCC
>JAJFHF010000186.1 GCA_021775775.1 Hyphomicrobiaceae bacterium | reverse complement strand
TCAAAGCCTTTTGCGCCGGGTGCTTTGGTGCGCTTGGCACCGGCACCAACAATGGGGTTTTCTGGCTCTTCTAAATCGAGTTCTTCTAGAAAGCGCTCTCGAAGAGCATCAAAACTATCCCAGATGGCCTGGCGCACGGCGATGAGTTGCTCGATGGTGTAGCCACCGGCACGTGGGTCGATTTGCTCAATCCAGCGGCGCATATCGTGTAATGGTTCGTATGGGTATTTGCCGATAAGTTGATCGGTCTCGCCAATATTGCGGTAGACGATGCGCATGAAGTCAATGCATTGAGATAGGTTTTGATAGGCGTGGAGATATTGTTGAAGGGAGCGCTCTGGATTATCAATGTAGCCAATGAGGGATGATTTTGCGCGGACGATCTCGTGCCATTCTTCTTTTAGGCTGGATATGAAGTTTGAGCGTTGTTGAAAAACATTTGCCAGATAGGCGGCGCCTATTGTGAAAATGAGCAAACTCATCTCATTGATGAATTGATAAATTTCCTTAATCCATGTTTGGTTAAACCCGAGATGGGGGGCAAATTTTGCTGCGCCAGCTAGGGCAATGATGAACATAACAACTAGCACAAATTTGCGTAAATGACGTTTTAAGGTACGGCGTGTCATGAGCAAATGTCTCCCCACTATAAGCTATAAACGTTCTATTTTAGTCGCGCGCTTTGGACGTCTTTTCTTTTGGTTAGCTGCCTACTTTATTAACGCCTTTCGGCGGCCTGCTTTATTAGTGCCTTTGCGGCGGCCTACTTTATTAACGCCTTCCGGCGGCCAAGTGTTTTTAAGCGCAAAGCGTTGAGCTGAATAAACCCTTCTGCATCGCGGTGATCATAAGCAACAGCGCCTTCTTCAAAGGTGACCAAGTCTTCATTATACAAAGAGAGCGGTGAAGTTCTACCAACCACGTCAGCTCGGCCCTTATAAAGCTTGACGCTAACTTCGCCTGACACGCATTCTTGGCTCTTATCAATAAGAGCTTGTAACATTTCGCGCTCAGGTGCAAACCAAAATCCATTATAAACCAGCTCAGCGTAGCGCGGCATGAGCTCATCTTTTAAGTGGGCAGCCCCACTATCAAGGGTGATGCTTTCAATGCCGCGATGGGCGTTGAGTAGAATGGTTCCGCCTGGTGTTTCGTAAATGCCGCGGCTTTTCATGCCGATAAAGCGGTTTTCAACCAAATCTAACCGGCCGATGCCATGTACACGGCCATACTCGTTGAGCTTTGTGAGCAGCTCGGCTGGTGATAGGTTTTGTCCATTGATGGAAATCGCGTCGCCTTTTTCAAAACCGATTGTAATGGTCTCTGGTTGATCTGGGGCTTCTTCAGGTGACTGTGTGCGTTGATAGACATATTCAGGCGCTTCATTGGCCGGGTCTTCTAGCACTTTGCCTTCTGATGAGGTGTGCAGCAAATTGGCGTCGACTGAATAGGGGGCTTCGCCGCGTTTGTCTTTGGGGATTGGGATTTGGTTTTGTTCAGCAAACTCGATGAGCTTTGTGCGTGAACTAAGCTCCCATTCTCGCCACGGCGCAATCACTTTAATATCAGGGTTCAAGGCATAATAGCCCAGCTCAAAACGCACCTGGTCGTTGCCCTTGCCAGTGGCGCCATGACATACAGCATCCGCGCCGGTTTGTTTGGCAATTTCAATTTGCCTTTTTGCGATGAGAGGGCGGGCAATGGAGGTGCCTAGTAGATAGATGCCTTCATACAGCGCGTTAGCGCGAAACATGGGAAAGACGTAGTCACGTACAAACTCTTCGCGCAAATCTTCTATGTAAATTTCATTGATGCCCATCATTTCAGCTTTTTTGCGGGCTGGTTCCAGCTCTTCACCTTGGCCAAGATCGGCAGTGAATGTTACAACTTCGCAATTATATTCAGTTTTCAGCCATTTTAGAATGATGGAGGTATCGAGGCCACCTGAATAGGCAAGCACCACTTTATTGATGTTGGTTTTATTGGTCATAGAATAAGAGATCCGTCAGAAAGAAGTGATAAATTTGTCCGCATCATAGGACGGTTTTTGATTTGCGCAAGTGTTTCTCATAAAGCTTTTCGTGTTGCGTTGCAGGTTTAAGCTTTGCGCCCTGCAATTAGCCAATAAACCAACCCGGCGCCAAAGCCTGCCGTTGCAAAAATAAGTAAAAAAGAAGATGAGGGCAATTCTCGCTGGCTCTCATTTGAGGCGACATATAAAGCTGGGACCATTAGACTAGCCACACCGCTGGAGAGAACATAATACATCCAGGAACGAATGCGACCTATCTCACCAATGACAACCACCAAGATGGCGGGCAATAGGGTTATGGCAGGGTATAGTTCAACCAAAAAGCCAATATATCCGATGAAATCGAGTATTTGTCCGGTGGCTTCATTGCCATATTGTTGGGCAAGTTCTTGGGCTAGGAGCTGGCCACCAAGATAAGCCATAATGGCAAAACCAAATAAAAGGGCTAAAGTAAAGCCCAAGGCGACGATGATAAAACGTCCTATCATTCTTAAGAGCATGGGCTTGTCCTTTCGTGCTCGCTTGCCTTTTAATTTGGAAGGTTAGGGGTTATGGGGCTTCACTCATAATCTTTGAATCGGCATGGTCATCTAATTTAGCATCACTTGCTCGTTGTTTTTGAGAGAGAGATTTTAATTGGCCACACGCTGCCATGATGTCGCGCCCGCGCGGGGTGCGCACGGGGCTGGCATAGCCTGCGCGGTTTACAATGTCTGCAAAGGTTTCAATTTGTTCCCAGTTTGAGCACTCATAGGGGCTGCCGGGCCAGGGATTAAAGGGGATGAGGTTGATCTTGGCTGGAATGCCGGCTAACAAGCGCACGAGTTCACGCGCGTCGGCTGCACTGTCATTTATGTCTTTCAGCATGACATATTCAAAGGTAATGCGCCGGGCATTTGAAAGGCCGGGGTAATTGCGGCAGGCGTCTAATAGGGCCGCAATGGGGTATTTTTTATTGATCGGCACAAGCACATCACGTAATTCATCGCGAACAGCGTGGAGTGAGATGGCCAGCATGACTTTCATTTCCTCGCCCGTGCGCGCTATCTCTGGCACCAGACCTGAGGTTGACAAAGTGATGCGCCGGCGCGAATAGGCCATGCCGTCTTCTGCCATGGCGAGCAACATGGCATCACGGACATTTTCAAAATTATATAAAGGTTCCCCCATGCCCATCAGGACGATGTTGGTGATTTTGCGCTCGGAGGTTGGTAAGCCGGTTTGATCGAGAGCTTGGGCCCCGGGCCAATCTCCGATTTGATCGCGTGCGAGCATAATTTGGCCGACAATTTCACCTGGGGTCAGATTGCGTAGTAGGCGCTGGGTGCCAGTGTGACAAAAACTACAATTGAGAGTGCAGCCAATTTGGCTGGAGATGCAAAGCGTGCCGCGGTCGCTTTCAGGGATATAGACGCACTCTACCTCTGGAGCTTTTTCGCGTGGGCTTTGAGGTTTTAGTGCCAGAAGCCATTTGCGGGTTCCATCAACTGAGATTTGTTCTGTGACAATTTTTGGTCTTTGAAGGCAAAAATGGTCTTCTAATTGGGTGCGCATGGCCAAGGATATGTTGGTCATATCCTCAAATGAGGTGCTGCCACGTGTATAGAGCCAGTGCCAGAGTTGTTCTTGGCGCATGCGGCACTGCTTTTCAGGGACACCAATGTTAGCCAGCAGTTGTTGTAGCTGCGGCTTTGAGGCGCCAATTAAAGATTGTTTTTCACTCATTGGGTTATTTTACTTCTAAATATATTGTTGCACAACAAGTGGTGAATTTATTTATATTTTATTGGCAAGCCGTTTTGGTTGCTTTTAGAGCCGCTGTAATTCCAGAGAGTGAATAGATATCTTTGGTTTTTGTGCCACGTTTAGAGACACCGTTCACAGTCATTTTTTGTCCAGCTCTCATAGCTTTGAGCAACCCTTTTTCTAAGCTTGAATGGATATAGGCGCGATCGCCTTTTTCAAAGAGAGAAAAATTCTTGGTGCCAATTTTAATGGCGGGGGTCGAGGAGGTTGATAGAGGATAGCCCAGCTTTACACTGATTTCCTCTTTGACTTTATATTTGGGCCAAGTGGTGATGTAAAAAAAGATATCACCCCGGTTTACATTCTTGGGCTCGTAATCTTTTGGAGTGGAGGCGGCAAAACATAAAGTGCCATCTTTGGTTTTGGCTTTATAGACAGTCCAGTCTTGATAACGGTTTACAACTGTGCTGTCAGCGGCAGAAGCCATTTGTGGCCCTAGTCCAACCAATGTACTAAGTCCAATTAATAGTAAAAATGAGAATGCACTTACAAAATTTCGCATATATCATGCCCCAAAAAATTTGCTTCACTTGATAGCAAAGACATATACTACGATTTGGCAGATTATGGCCATAGCCTAGCCACGATTTTTGTTGATGTGTGGTTTATTGATTAATTTGCCCCAATTTTCACCCTCAATCATGGGATACAGGCCTTAGAATGGCTATCCTATAGATATTGAGCACACGTAAAGGTTCACAGATGAAAGCAATTTTGTGTCAAGAACTGACAGGTTTTGAGAATCTTATGCATGTGGAGGTTGATGTCCCCATTGCTGCTCGTGATGAGGTTTTGGTCAGCGTGTCCATGGTTGCTTTGAATTTTTTTGATACCTTAATCACGCAAGGAAAATATCAAATTAAGCCAGATTTGCCGTTTTCCCCAGGCGGGGAGATTGCTGGTGTTGTGATTGGTTTGGGAGAAGATGTGCACGATTTTGCCATTGGTGATCGGGTTATGGCGTATATAGGATGGGGTGGTCTTCGTGAGCAAATTACTGTTGCTAGCAAAGACCTTATTAAGGTTCCCGCTCAGATTAGCGATGAAGTGGCTGCTAGTTTGATGATCACTTATGGTACAGCTATGCATGGTCTTGTTGATCGTGCTCAGCTGAAAAAAGGTGAAACCATTGCTGTTTTGGGCGCTGGGGGGGGCGCGGGGTTGGCGGCTGTTCAAGTTGCGTGCGCTTTGGGGGCTCATGTCATTGGTGTTGCCTCTAGCGATGAGAAGCGCGCCCTTGCAAAACAATATGGAGCCCATGATACGGTTGATAGCGAAAAAGAGGACCTGAAGGCTTGCCTTAAAACTTATAATCAAGGGCGCGGCGTTGATGTGATTTATGATTGTGTTGGCGGTGATTTAGCGGAACCGGCGCTGCGGGCTCTTTCATGGAATGGGCGCTATTTGGTGGTTGGCTTTGCTTCGGGGACCATTCCTTCCATAGCTTTGAATTTGATTATGTTAAAAGGGATCCATGTACAAGGGGTGTTCTTTGGCAGATATATTGAAGAACAGCGCGATGACTTTAAAAATAATGTGCAACAACTTTTGCAGTGGGTCCAAGCTGGTGAGTTATCTGCGCATATTCATGCGGTTTATCCTTTATCGCAGATCAAGACAGCACTTGGTGATCTCTCTAATCGCACCGCTCGCGGAAAAATTTTGGTTAAAGTTTCCTCGTAACTTTCTTGTGCTGGTGATTTAGGTATCGTCTTCTAGGCGAAAGAATGCTTTTGCTTTGGCGATATGGCGGGGCTGAATATGGTTTTGGGCCATTTTGTAGGCCATGTATAAGACAGCCATGTCATCCATTACCCCCAAGCCTAATAAAAAGAAGAAAAAATCTGGGATGAGATCGATGGGAAAGATCACGTAAGCGGCGGCAAATAGGCCTGTTGCGCGTACGTACCACGGCGTCAATGGGTCCGTTATGCAGTAAAATAGGCTCACTAGCTTTAAAATAGCAGGCGTGCGGCCTAAATAATGTAGAAAAGTTGATTTGGTTGTTGACATATCAGTCTTTTTTTTCATAACAAACTCTTATTAGAGATACATACTACCTTTGATGTAGGAAACTCTACTAAAAACTTCAATAAATCATATAAGTTTCCGTAAAATAAGAAAAAAAACTTGAAGTTAATAAAGTCTTAATGCTACCTTCCGTGGTGAGTTATATAAATGTGCTGGGCTTTGTTCATGTTCTATCAGGTATTTGTTCATGATCTTATCAGATATAGGTCATGATTTTACCAGGTATGTTTCATGAATTTATTAGATGATGCTGATGACTTTAGTTAGGGGCATTTGTCTTAGAAGTGTTTGGCGCTCATTAAGCAAGAATTTGGGGCTATACAGATGAAAATCTGCAAGCTCAGTGTGTGAAATATGTGCAGATAAATGATCTGCTGATAAGGGTTAAGGGTAGGGGCCATGTTTGGGCTATCAAGTTTGTTTCTTTGTAATAATGTGCATCGTGGTTTTAAACGAGAACGACGTGCTTCTTTTTCATACTCAGTGTTTCGTGGCCCAGTGTTTCGTGGCCCAGTGATTTGTGGCCTACTGATTTGTGGTTTGGCATTATCTTTTCTTGCGGTTCTCTATCCTAGCGTGTCACACGCAGCGCTTGATCGCACTTCTTTGATGAAAATGGATGGATCTGTAAAACTCAGTCCCCTTGTATCCTTTTCGTTGCGCCACGTCGTTGCTAAACAAAATCAGGCTGTTGCAAAACAAAATGAAGTGCGTGTTGCAGGTAGTGCCTTTTTCAATAGTACAGGTATGTTTGATCCCTATGGTCAAACCAGCGAAAAAGCTAGAAAAAAAAGCCGCTATACCAGGACTTACAAAAAATATAAGAAAAAATATAAGCTTGGGGCAAAGCTTCCTAAGAAGGGTTATGTAAAGTCATATAAGTACAATAATTCTATTGATTTTGATGAGAGCGATATTTTTGAGTATAAGGCGCCTCGCCGAAATAAGCGCTATCAACGCCGTGCAAAGGGAAGATATCGTACAATGTGTGTGCGATTGCACGACGGGTATTATTGGCCGATAAATTTTTCACAAAAGAAATCAAGACTGAAAAAAGATCAGATTAAGTGCCAAAAAAGCTGTTCTGATGAGGTGCGCCTCTATTATTATCCAAGCACTAGCCCTGATCTAGCGCAAATGCGTGACCTGAAGGGGCGTCGTTATGCAGCTTTAAAAACGGCTTTTCTTTACCGCACGAAATATATTAAAGGCGCTAATTGTAAGCCCAAGCCTTGGAGTGCTGCTGCCAAAGCAAAGCATGTTGAATATGCCGTAAAAGATGCAGAGAAAAAACGTAAAATGCATGTGGCGGCCACCAAACGGGCTGAGAAAAAACGGGTTGCTTCTTTAAAACGCAAAGCGCGTAAGATAACGAGAAAACGTGGGCGCCGTTATGTTAAGAAACGTGCGCGATCTAGGCGTAGAGTCGCTCGGTATCGCCGCAAAAAAAGATATAGAAGATATAGCTCTAATAAATATTAAGCAGGTCAAATGAAATAGCGGTTCTTAAGGGATCGCTTTTTCGTTTTGATCTTCTATAAATTGAGCCAATGTAATATCTTTTTGGCTGATCCCGCCGACATCATGAGTTGATAGGGTAATGTCCACTTTGTTCCAGACATTGGACCATTCTGGATGGTGGTTGAGTTGTTCAGCCTTTAGAGCGATCTTTGTCATAAAGCCAAAGGCTTCATTAAAATCTTTAAATTGGAATTTTTTTGTCAAAGCTGAACGGGTTTTATGGCGGTGCCAGCCCTTAAGATTGTTCAGGGCGGCTGTAATCTGAGCGTCGTCAAGTAAGCTCATTTGCTAACTCTTCCTTTCATTGTTAAACATAGGTTTATAGTTTGGTTGGTTGATCGCATTGATCATGACACGTCTCATAGGATACAGCTTTTTATGAAGAAGCCTGCGTTTCTTTTTGTTTGTTTGGGAAATATATGTCGCTCGCCTGTGGCTGAAGGGGTGTTTCGTCATAAGATCATTGAGAGTGGTTTGGGCGATAAAGTTCAGATTGATAGCGCTGGGACGGCAGCTTGGCATGTGGGGAAGGCCCCTGATGGGCGTATGATTGATGCGGCACATGCGCGCGGTTATGATTTGTCAAGGTTGCGCGCACGGCAAGCTGTTGCTCAAGATTTTTATGATTATGATTTTATTTTGGCGATGGATCGGGAAAACTTTTCAAACCTTCAGGAAATCTGTCCACGTGACCCACGTGCCAAATTGGTTTTGTTTCTCGATTATGCGGCTGGATGTGGTGAGCAAGAAGTTCCTGACCCTTATTTTGGGGGCGTTGATGGTTTTTATCATGTGATTGATTTGGTGGAGCGCGCGTCTGATGGCCTGATCGAGAGCTTAGATCTTTAACCAACCTTGGTTGGGTTTTGTTATATGAGACTTTTATGCCGTGGGATAAATAGCTTCGCTTATATAGGGCCCCCCGCCAGTGGAGTCTTTGGCTGAATAGAGGGAAAATTCATCTATATCAAAGGGCGTGCTTGCGATTAGGTCGTGTGAGGAGAGATAGTGGCTCACGGCTTGTGTGGAGGCACCGCGCCCGCGCGCTAGGGTGATGTGGGGGGTGAATTTGCGCCCCTCTGGCTTAAACCCAAGGCGTTGAGCCAATTGCTCATGGGCTTTGTGCAGGGCGGTTAATTGTGCATTGTCTTCTATACCGGCCCAGATCATACGTGGTTGCTTGCCGCCGAATACACCCAGGGGGCCAAGGTTTAGGGTGAAGGGTTCAAAGGAGAGATGGCCTAGATTGTCGGTTATATCTTGGGCAATGTGGTT
>JAJFHF010000185.1 GCA_021775775.1 Hyphomicrobiaceae bacterium | reverse complement strand
AAAACAACTTCTTTTTAAGAACAGAATTAAAATGCCAAAGATTAGAGGAATGTAAACTTATTCCCTACAATAGTATTCACTATACAATAGGCTCGGTTTCATAATCCCTCTTTGGAAAACGAATAGTCATGACTATGGACGAAGAAAAAACACAATCAAATCTCAAGGCAGAAAACCAATCGTTAAAAAAGGTGATTGAGAAGTTGCGCCAGCAAGAGGCCGCTCAACAAGAGCTATTAGCCTTTGTAAGCCATGAAATTAAAACGCCCATTGGTGCAATAAGTGCGATGGCTGAGCTGTTAAAAAGCACCAGCTTAGATGAGACGCAAACTCATTATGTAAACACTTTATTTTTCGCGGCAGACAACCTTACCCTCGCGACCCAAGATATGTTGAACTTTGCCAGCCTCGACGCCGGTCATTTAAACTTTAAACCCCAAGACGTCGAATTTGGTAAGTTTTTATCAACATTGGCTCTCTCCATTGCCCCCCAAGCTGAGGCGAAGGGGTTGAGTTTTACAGCGCAGATGGCAAGTAATGTACCTCAAACCATCACCGTAGATCCAAATAGATTAAGCCAAGTTATAAATAACCTGGCCAATAACGCATTGAAATATACGCATCAAGGTTCAATCTCATTAAATGTTTGGTCAAAACCCTTAGACACCGGTGAGGATGAAATCTACGTTCAGGTCAATGACACGGGCATAGGGATTAGCCAAGAAGAGCAAGAAAAGATTTTCAAACCATTTGTTCAAGCTAGCAATGCAATTGACAAATCCATTATGGGAAGCGGCCTTGGTCTTTGGATAGCGCGTAAGATCGTATCTGGGCTAAACGGCAATCTTACTTGCACCAGTCAAGAAAACGAAGGCAGCTCATTCACACTTAGCTTTAAATGCAAACAGCAAGGCGCCGTCTTACAAAAACCAGCCTCAGCAAACAAAACCGTAGAAGATACCACATCACAAAATACAGTCTTACAAGACCATGACATAAACGCACCTGGTCAAGAACAGCAAACCGTTCATCAAACGAGTGAGCCAACAAAAAAAGAAGAGCCTCAAAATCAGCTCATTCCAAACGATCAACAAGACCAGCAATTTCCGCTATTAGAAGGGCGTGTTCTCGTGGTCGAGGATAATCATCTTAATCAAATGCTTGTCGAAGTGTATCTAGAAAAGTTCGGGCTCTCTTTTCAGTGTGTAGATAATGGGTTGTCCGCAATAAGCATTGTTGATGAAGAGGAGTTTGATCTTATTTTAATGGATATGATGATGCCCATCCTAGATGGACCTGAAACAAGCATCGAGATGCATCGTGGTTGGGAAGAGAGAAACGAAATGAAAATCCCCATTATAGCTTTTTCAGCCATTACGAATTTAGAAAACAAAACATCTTATCTAGAAGCCGGCATGGATGGGTTTGTGGCAAAACCCATTGATAGTGAGATTTTTTATAATGTTCTAAATCAACATTTGCCCTTAAGAAAAACAGTCTCAACCCCAGTCCGTCAAACGGCCACCGCCTAACACTGGCCGCAATTGGTGCTCATTGATGATGTGCAATGCTGGACCCAAACAACGGTGAGTTCATACAAATGAGCACAGTTAAGCACTTGGTGCTAATCTCAAACATTATCAAAAAAGCCTCCACTCTCAGGCATCTACACAAAGTAACGACTGATGCGCTTCCAACGGAGGGCGGTGTCCTTAAGGCCCGGGTCTTTGTTGTTTGCATTGCTCTTTTATCAAATCTAAATCCTCAGAACCTTCAAGCTGAACCTCCAGCCCAAGTTGCTCAAACGGATGTAGATATGAAAGAAACCTTTTATCAAAAGCTGGTAAAAGCGGCCCATGCGCGAACAAAACATGTGGTTATCTATAACCCCAAATATTTTGCCATTCCCTATCCTGGCGGGGATGTTCCAGCTCATTTCGGCGTTTGCACCGATGTTATCATTCGAGCCTATCGTGATGTCGGCATTGATTTACAAAAACAAGTCCATCGTACAATGGGCGGTGATAGGAGCATTGCCCACCGCCGCGTAAGGGTGATGAGAAAGTTTTTCGCCAAAAAGGGAGCATCTCTTAAAGTCAGTCAAAACCCTCAAGATTACAAGCCTGGTGATCTGGTTAGCTATCACATACCAAACGCAGTCTTCTCACAAGATCATATCGCCATTGTTTCTGATAAAAGAGGCATATCTGGAAATCTCATGATTGTGCACAATATTGGCCTTGGTCCTAAATTAGACGATGATTTGATGTCTTATAAAATCACCGGTCATTATCGCTATGGTGGATAATAGTAAAGTGTTCCTATTTTGTTCTTGATAAAAATGATGTTTCCATGTTAGTTTATAACAAACAGTGCACATCGTAATGACACCGAATTAAGCACGCTCATTACTGACATTCATTGCAGACACTCATTGCGGACAAGGGGAGGGGCGATCGATGAGTATTTTTCATTCAATGGAAAGTTGTTTCCAAATGTCTGATGATGTTTGGGCCCGTCACGCCAACCCCTGGAGTGTCTGGACAAGATATCCATGCGTGCCGTTATTCGCATTAGCGATTTGGTCCAGAGTTTGGCTTGGGTGGTATAGCCTGATCCCTATTTCTTTGGTTCTTCTCTGGACGTGGTTAAACCCAAGGTTTTTCTCAAAACCAAAATCAACCAAACATTGGGCCTCTAAAGCCGTTATGGGAGAGCGCATTTGGTTACAACACCCCAAAGCAGAAATCCCCACTCACCATTTGACCGCCATCAAATATATCAATGGTCCCTTAGCGATCAGTTTTGTTATGGCAGTTTATGGTCTGATTGCACTTGATCCTTATCTAACAGTCATTGGAACCGTGCTAACGCTGATCTTCAAAACGTGGTTTCTAGACCGTATGGTTTGGTTACATCAAGATTTAAAAGACACAAATGAGATCTATCAATCTTGGGACTATGACTGAACATTCGAAACAAGAGCAAAGGTGAAAAGCAATATGTACGCACAAGTGAAAACAGTCGCTTTTACTGGCATAGAAGCCAAAGAGGTCACCGTGCAAGTTCAAGTGGCTTCAGGTTTGCCCAGCTTTACAATCGTTGGCTTGCCAGACAAAGCAGTGGCTGAAAGCCGAGAGCGGGTGCGCGCCGCCCTCAATGCGCTGGGTCTCGGTTTGCCGCCCAAAAGGATCACCATCAATTTAGCACCAGCTGATTTACCCAAAATTGGCAGTCATTATGACCTCCCCATTGCTTTGGGTTTGATGGCAGCAACCGGGGCGATTGCCTCAGATATGCTAAGCGCATATCTTGCTATTGGAGAATTAGCACTAGATGCCAGCATCAGCCCCGTGGTTGGTGCGTTGCCAGCAGCCATTGCCGCCAATCGCCAAGGGCTTGGGCTTATTTGTCCAAAGACATGTGGGCCAGAAGCGGCCTGGGCTGATCAAGATATGGATATCTTAAGTCCGGCGCATTTACTTGAATTAATCAATCATTTCAAAGGCACTCAAGTTCTCAGCCCTCCACAACCTGGTACACAAAGCCACAAATCTGACAATCAAACGCAATTAGACATTGCAGATATTAAGGGCCAAGAAGGTGCAAAACGAGCTCTAGAAATAGCAGCGGCAGGCGGTCATAATCTAATCATGGTTGGTCCTCCAGGCGCTGGCAAAACCATGCTAGCTGCGCGCTTACCAACAATCTTACCCCCCCTATCGTCCCAAGAGATGCTTGAAGTTGCCATGATACAAAGTCTGGCAGGCGAGCTAATGGGTGGTCAACTAAGCCAGGCGCGCCCGTTCAGATCACCCCACCACTCAGCCACCATGGCAGCTCTCGTGGGCGGTGGCTCAAAACCGCGCCCT
>JAJFHF010000184.1 GCA_021775775.1 Hyphomicrobiaceae bacterium | reverse complement strand
ATAAGTCTCAACCAACTAACCAAAGGCAAGATCCAGTCTTATAACAGCTTGTCATAAAAAAGAAAGAAAAATTTTTCACACTATAAAAACGCGATTAATATACCCACAAACTCTAAAAAAACGAAATGAATCACTTTTATTTAAAGGCTTGAAGTTGAACGTTTAAAAGCTTACCTGAAGAGGGGAGGGCCAGGTATGAGGGAAAGATATGAGGGAATATATAAAAAATGACAGCATTTGAAACGCAAATTTGCCCCCAAGCCCCGTTTGTGCTGCTAGAAGATAGCTTAAACGCCAAACGCGCCGTGTTGCTGTTCGATCAACCCCATCAAATAATCGAAGCCCAGAACATAGAACAAGTCCAGCCCGCCTTTGAGCAAATCGAGCAGGCGCTGGATCAAGGGCATCATGTGGCAGGCTTCATGAATTATGAGCTGGGCTTGGCTCTAGAGCCAAAGCTCCATCACCTTTTACCAAAAGATACCCCCCTCTTATGGTTTGGTGTATTTAAAAACAAAACCCTCACCACCCATCAATATTTAAAAGATTGGTTAGATCAAAACAATCTAAGCAGTAAAACAACAGACCTTGAGAATATATCTATTCATCCTCAAGAGAAGTTCACCTCTTATGAGGAAAAATTTAAGACCGTCAAAAATGCCATAAAAGAGGGCAGCATTTATCAATTAAATCTCACCTTTAAGGCTGATATTACGGGTGTGGACAATGTATTAGCTCTCTATGAAGAAATGCGCCTTAACCAGCCAGTGTCATATGCAAGCCTGATCATGACCGGCCAGCAAACCATATTATCAGCTTCACCAGAATTATTTGTGAAAAGCAAAGATAGCTGGTTAGAAACAAGACCAATGAAAGGGACCTTAAAGCGTGCGCCATCGCGGCAAGAAGATCTCATTTTGCAAAAATCTTTAAAGGAAGATGAAAAGTCCCAAGCTGAAAATTTGATGATTGTTGATCTGATGCGCAATGATTTAAGCCGCATTGCAAAAACCGGATCTGTCAGCGTGGAAGATCTTTTTAAGGTTGAAACCTACCACTCACTGCATCAAATGATTTCTATCGTTCGCGCTGAACAAAAACCTGGTCTATCTCTTTATGAGCAGATGCAAGCGCTCTTCCCTCCAGGCTCTATTACAGGTGCGCCTAAAATTAAAGCAATGGAATTAATTGATCAATTAGAGACCAGCCCTCGTGGGGTTTATACAGGCGCTATTGGTTATTTTGCCCCAGGAGGAGACTATTGTTTCAATGTCGCTATCAGAACCGTAAATCTCGACAATAACGGCAATGGTGAGGTCGGCATTGGTGCCGGCTTGGTATATGACTCCAAGGCCCGCGAAGAATATGATGAGTGTCTGTTGAAAATGCAATTTTTGCAAACCAAACGTCCGCAATTTAGCCTGCTTGAAACTATGGCCTATAAGAAAAATGAAGGGATTTTATTCAAGCGCGAGCATAGCGATCGATTGGAACATTCGGCCAACTATTTTCAAATCCCCTTCGATCGACAAGAATTTGAGGCTCTCCTAGATAGCTTCACGCAAAATACCAAGTGTGATTTGCGTCTTAGAGTGGTGTTATCACAATCGGGTACCCTATCGATTACACCAGGTAAGCTGGACGAAGTGCAAAGCGATGAAGTGTGGACTGTGGCATGGGCCCAGAAACCGATGCATACAAAGAATATATTTCTTTATCACAAAACAACCCACCGCGACTTTTATGATATGCCAAGGGCACGTATGCAAGCGAAAGATCAAAGCATAAAAGAGGTGTTGTTTTTAAATGAGCGCGGAGAAGTAACCGAGGGAAGCTTTACCAATATTTTCATAGAAGATGATAAGGGCAAACTGCAAACACCGCCCCTATCTGCAGGTCTCTTGCCAGGAACATTACGTCAAAACCTCCTAGACACAGGCAAGGCTTATGAACAATCCCTTACGCTTGAAGATGTAAGTGCGGCGCAAAGCCTCTATGTGGGCAATTCCGTTCGCGGTTTAATCAAGGCTAAATTAATTTAAAAAACGCAGCTCTTATGAGCGCTGTACCTACAGTTCACAATTTAAATTTTAGCAATAAAGGGCGATGATCTGAGCCCAGATCCGGCCCGCGCCATTTGTCTAAAATGTGAAACCCCGGATTAACAAGAAAATGATCAATACCAAGTTGTAAAAATGGTAATTTCATATATCCCATTTGCCTCAAGCGCTGGGGCCATGTGTTAGTCAAAGTACCCGCTGGCTTTAACCCTGAAATCGAAGAAAAATCTTTCAGTAAAGTTGAAAAAATAGTGGTATTCAAATCACCAGCCAAAATAGTAGAGGACTGGTTCTTCTCTTTTAGATAGTTGGCCAAATGCTCAAACTGTTCTCTTTGAGTTGAATATTTCCAGTGAGGTCGGGCGCTATGGGTTGCAAACAGCTTCAAGCCTTGCAGGGCATCAGGAAAAGAGGCTGTAATTAAAGGCAAATTGTGAGGTCCAAAATTTTTGGATTGAATAGATGTCCATTTATGCTTTGAAAGCAGCGCCACGCCGCACAACCAATCATCGCAATAAGCACTAAAAGGATAGAGAGTTTGCAAGGCTTTCAAAGCCCGCCAATCCTTCACGGTTATTTCTTGTAAAACAACAAAATCAGGTTGTTCTGTTCGCAAGAAAGCGATTAACTTATCCATCGTCTTTGCCTGCTCCCAGGCATTGAAAGTCATGATCGTGTAGGTTTGAGAGGCCGCGTGAGCCTCTCCTCTCTTATCATCAATCGAAATTCGGTCATAGTTAAAGGCCAAACCAATGCAAATGGTGGCAATGGCGATAGAAACAATCGCGGTACGCGGCAAACGCCAGTGCAACCCAATAAAGAATAAAAGAATACCGACCAAACAAAAATGAAGATAGAAATTTGATAACATATCAGTTATCGGTTGCCGCAAGTGTGAAAGCCCTGCACAACTTAAAATAAGCAACAACCAATAAACCGTTTGGATCAGTGTTTTCATTTAAAACGACATTCAATTTTTGTTATAAATCACGAGGATAGCGCAAACGCTCGCATTAAATAGTGACAATAAAGCAAGCCAAACATGAAGTCTATATTCAAAATCATGAGACAATCTATATATAAAAATTAAGCTATAAATGTGAAAGGTTGCCCCGGCTATTGAATGATCTCATAAATCCACATTGCGCGATAAAATGGTTTAAAGCTATGGATTTAGACTGGATATTTTTTGTAAAAATGAGCAAACCTTGTTCAGAACATGAAATCACCATAAGATGAAAATAATTTTCATTACTCGATTCAAAAATAGTGATTGTGGCTTCAATATTAAGGGGTGCCCCCTTTAAAACATGCTGGATATCCAAATAATTTTATATTTTGTTCTGTTACTAAGTCTTGCTTTACTTGGATGGGGTTATTATATCAATCGCCGCAAAGAACAAGAGCTTGTTCAAAAGAAAGCTGAAATTCTACGCCAACAATTTGCCAATAAAAGAAACCGCATCATAAGAGAAATTGCGGCCCGCATAATTGTGCCCGAGCAGGGAATAAGCCAAGGTGCAGAATCGGCACGATCCCAAAGAAAGCGCCTAGAAAATCCAAAGTTCACAACCACAATCTCTGTTCCTAAAGGCAAAACAGAAAATTCCCCTCCGCCTCCGCAAATCATCCTTGAAGCAAATGAAATTTTAACGCCCCCTCAAATGCCAGCGCCAGGTCCTGCTGGCGCCTATCAACCAAAAGAAATAAACCCGCTACCTCAAATAAAGTCCCCGATGCGCAGGCGGCCATCTCCAATGCAAAAAACCCAAAGTAACAATCCATTAGGTTCCCAAAAAACGAGTAAGGGGGCAGGCTTAACCGTTCCAAAAGAGGGGTCTAACATAAATGATCGAGACGCCACATCGCCACTTTATTTTGATGAAGACGAAAGTTTGTATGAACAAATAGAAAATTATGCAAGTTGGCTAGCTGCCCAAAGTGAAGAATTTACGCTTGTCTTGTTAAAGACCGACAAGACCCAAATATCAATTCCGCTCATCATTGACAGCCAAGAGTTAAAACAACGCAATGGTCATTGGGTGGATTTATTCCGCCCCCCCGATTTGGAGGATTTATCATCGGAGATCGCAAGCATAGAGGGAACCCTTTATTGCGATTTTGATCGGAAAAACATTGATAATTTAAGCATCCCTGCGCAACAAATTTGCAATCACGTAAAGAAAAAGGGATCTGCACGGCATCGACAAGTCCTAAAAGAAACCGCCTTGAGTGAATTTATAGATTTTCTTGATGATTTGAAAAGCATGATTACCTCGCTACACCCAAAATAAATCAATATACCATTCAAAATGCTAGGAAATATATTGCATTTTATAATCAATATCGTAACGTAAATTAAAAATACGGGAAATTACAATGTATGCTCTAAGACGCGAGCTAGTGGTTAACTAAATCTACCAAACTTTCGCGCATACAATGTATTGAAGAGAGTGGAAGGTGAGTACCCATCGTGAATAAAGTTTTTTTTTCAAGTCTCGTTGCAATCTTCCTGTTCAGTAGTGGCCCCTCTCAAGCCGAAAGTACCATTACACCTCAGCAATATATCAAGGACAGAGGCTTACAAAGCACAAGTTTTATTGCCCCTGGCAAATTAAGAATTGATGGTACCCGCATGATTTGCGGCAAGCGCCCCACTGTTTTTGATCCCACTTTAGATGATTTTGGTGGCGCCTTTGATGGCTTTGTGATTTTAAACCCTCGCCTTCTCAAACGTCTGCCAAAACAGGTGAAATTATGGATCTACTCTCATGAATGTGCCCATCAGTTTCGCGGGGCCGATGAGGCTGTTGCAGATTGTTTCGCTATAAAACGGGGGGTACGAAGAGGATGGCTTCGTAAATCCGGCATGGACCAAATTTGTAAATTTATCTGGTCAGCTCCCCCCTCTAGTCATCATGCAGCTGGACCTAAACGATGTGAGATGATGCGCCGCTGCTATAAAGAAGTTCAAAAATAACTCTCTAATTGACGTCAGCGGTCCTCTTATTTTTTAATGATGTATCTGCAAATCAGTTTTTCGCCTATCTGACAGCCAGCTGTGGTTTTTGACCCCGTGACGGCTTGGAAAAAGGCGGCAACGCTGTGACAGACACAAGGGTCTTTGCGCACAGCCCTGGCCAGGGGGCAGCTCATATTGCGTACAATGAACTGATCGTCTTCCTCAATTAATTCGGCGGTGGCCCCCAGTTCATTTACAATGGCGAGAGCTTGTTGCAGTTTTTCGTAAAACGAAAGATTATGATTGATGTTGGCTTGATCCGCCATATGTTTGCCGACCTTTTCCAGCAAGGCTTTGCGCTCTGGCTCACTAAGATGTTCTGGCAAGATTTCAAGGAAGCTTTGGATAAAGGGGACATAGGCCGTTGAATAAAGATCTTCGGTTCCAGGCGCGATTCTGTATTCTTGTGCAGGTTTTCCCGCACTGCTGACTTGGCGGACGTCCCCTTTTAATACAATGCCGTCTCTTACCAAACGGTCCAATTGAATTGTTATTGCGTTCCGAGCCAATCCCAGATCATTGGACAGCTCGGTAATGGTTTTTGGGTTTTCTCGCAATATTGTAAGTAAATTTTCTCTGGTGGTCATAGATATGTATGCTTTTTCGATATGTATATTTGTTTCAACAGATGGACGAAGGCAACGTTATGTAGGAATTTTATATGTTTCTTAAAGAAATTATACGTTAAGACAATTAAGGCAGTTGTAATTGTTATTATTAGTGTTACTATAGAAATGGTACATATGTAAAATCAAAATATCAAATTTAAAAAAGGGGAGATTACTCTAATGTTACGCACAATCATTCTAGCCTCTATCAGCTTGGTACTGGGCCTAACGGTTGCCTTTGCTGATGGTCATAAAAAAAATGAAATTGAATTTCCGAAAGACTATAAATCATTTAAGAACTATTTTAGCGGAGACCGTTTATCTCCGAATGATGGCCAAATTATTCGTATTTTTGCCAATGACATAGCTGTTAAGGGCATGAAAAAAGATGGCAAACTTCCTTATGGCTCTGTGATAGCGGCTGAGATTCATAAAGCTAAAAAAGACAAAGATGGCAAAGTGATCGAAAGTGATCTTGGTCGGCGTGTTCGTAGCAAGCTTGCGGCGATTGCGGTTATGGAAAGGCGTAAAGGCTTTGGGGCAAATGTGCCTGCAGAATTAAAAAATGGTGAGTGGGACTTTGCTGTATTCAAGCCAGATGGCTCTGTTGCGAAAAAAGATCTTAATACATGCCGCGCATGCCACGCGCCTCTGAGCGAAACACAACATATGTTTTCTATCGAACATTTACAATAAGTCTTGTTCAGGTTGAATTTTTAAAGCCAGCAATTTGTTTTAGATTGCTGGCTTTTTGATGCGCTTTGTCATATAGGCAAGGCAGGATCTGTCCTGTTTCAAGGGGCTCTGGTCTTGACAGTTCCTTCAACAAATGAAAAAACAATCATCAAAAAGGACCCAACTGATAATTTAAGACCAGTCAGTTGTGTCAAAATTCATCATTCACAGTTATCGGAAAGCTATATGGACAAATTCACCACCTTGCAGGGCATCGCCGCCCCTTTGCCAATGATCAATGTTGATACTGACATGATCATACCAAAGCAGTTTCTCAAAACCATCAAACGCACAGGGCTTGGTGCCAACCTATTCGATGAAATGCGTTTCGATGATGAGGGCAAAGAAATAGAAGGTTTTGTCCTGAACAAGCCGCAATATCGCGACGCTAAAATTCTAGTCACTGGCGAAAATTTTGGGTGCGGATCGAGCCGCGAACACGCCCCTTGGGCCATTAAAGATTTTGGTATCAGCTGTGTTATAGCCCCAAGCTATGCAGATATCTTTTATAACAATTGTTTTAAAAACGGTATTTTGCCGATTAAATTGCCACAAGAAGACGTTGATAAATTAATGGATGACGCCAATCGCGGCGCCAACGCAGTGATTACAATTGATCTGGAAGCCCAAGAAATTACCGGCCCTGATGGTGGCAGCATATCTTTTGAAATTGACCCTTTTCGCAAACATTGCTTGTTAGAAGGATTAGATGATATTGGCCTAACCATGCAAAAACAAGATCATATCCATGGTTTTGAGGAAAAAGTAAGCCAAGTACGCCCCTGGATTT
>JAJFHF010000183.1 GCA_021775775.1 Hyphomicrobiaceae bacterium | reverse complement strand
AATCGCTTTTTGTTGGCCCCGGCGCTCAGACGCGCGCGCTTTTGGACCAATTTGCATACACCGACGAAAATATCTATTTTCATCTAAATGCCAGGCCTGCCCCCGGTAGCCACAAGCTTGACGCCGGTTTTCTTGTGCGATTTCTACCGCCTCAGCTGCCCACTCATCACAAATCGCGACCTTTTTCCCACGTCGCTTATTACCATGATTTTCTCTATAGTCATTTTTCTTATAACCAGAAACACAACAGCTATTGCCAAATCCAGGTGCCAAAGATCGTTTCAAACGGCATTGTCCCAAACCATCACCTTGAGGTCGAACAAACGTCCAAGACTGACATCGGCGATCTTTCTCACATGCCGTGCGGCACCGCTTACGTTCCCCCCGCTTCAAGCTAAAGATAGAATAATCATCGCCAAGCAAAATCTTATTTTTCTCAATAATCATTTCCGCTCTAACGCCATCAGAAACCATCAAACCACTGATCATAATGGCAACCAAAGCAATCCATTTTATCGCCAGCAACTCTTTCATTTTTAATAAATATTTTTTAGCCAAAACCAAACCTCCCAACAACAAATCTCAAATACAACGCATCAAATGAACACCTAAAATTATATTCAAACGAAATCTAAACTACATAGGGCTAATTCATTGACGAACAATAACAATAGTACTTCAAAACATCATGTCAAAATTATTACCATAAGAATTAACAAATCACTCGTCTAAAATCAGTTCCTAAGACCAACAACCATCGTTATAGTCCCACAATGAGATCCATTTCTTTCTAAATGACATGACAATAAAAAATCAAAAATTTTGCATAAAAACAACCACATCTAGCCCTCTAGCCACTCCTTAATCCAAAGGTACTTATCTATAAAATGGCCTCCCCCCACTCCCCAAATCCGGTTCAACCACCACAAAACACAGCCATTTTTTTAACCGGATCAACAATGTCTCATATATTAAATATGACATTAGCGGCCTCCATTGGCTTAATTGCGGTCTTCTCAGTTGATTTTATTGACCTATTTTTTCTCAGCCAATTAGAAGATAAGGCCATCCAGGCAGCCCTAGGCTTTACCGGCACCATTCTATTTGCGACCATTTCTATTGGCATCGGGCTCTCTATAGCCGCCGCTGCCACCCTAGCCCGCGCCGTTGGCGAACAAGATCCAAAAAAAGCACAACGACGCACAACCAACAATCTAATTTACACCGCCGTAATAAGTAGCCTCATAGCCCTCATTCTATTTTTGATAATGCCCAGCATATTAAGTCTTCTTGGCGCCAAAGATCATGTGCTTGAGTTATCCTTAAACTATTTAATAATCCTCGTGCCAACCATGCCAATTTTTGCAATTTCCATTGTGAGCTCGGCCATGTTACGCGCTCTAGGGGATGCGAAACGCGCAGCGCTTGTCACCATAGGCGGCGGCCTCGTTAACGCCATTCTTGATCCCATATTCATCTTTACATTAGACATGGGCTTTAACGGTGCCGCCATTGCCACACTCATCGCCCGTTTTTCGATGATGGGTTTGGGACTTTATGGGCTGTATCATTATAATGACAAGCTATTCCAGCTCCGCTCGTCGCAAGTCAAAAAAGACTTCAAACCCTATATAACCATTGCCATCCCAGCCGTTCTCACCAACATCGCCACCCCCATCGGCAATGGTTACGTCACTTATGCGGTCGCCAGTTATGGCAATGCAGCCGTGGCCGCATGGGCTATAATCGCGCGTATATTACCATTGAGTTTTTGTGCTGTTTTTGCGCTCTCAGGCGCCATTGGCCCTATCATTGGCCAAAATCTTGGGGGCAAAAAATATGAACGTGTCAAGCAAACCTTAACCGACGCCATAAAATTCAACACCCTCTACACTCTATTTATTTGGCTCGCATTGGTCATAGCCGCTCCCTTTATTATTTCTCTCTTACAGCTAAAAGGACTAACCGCTGATCTCGTTAATTTTTTCTGTTTTTGGCTAAGCCCGCTCTTTGGCATGATCGGTTATTTATTCATCGCCAATGCCACCTTTAACAATATGGACAAACCCAAAATTTCCATGTGGCTAAATTGGGCCCGTGCCACTCTAGGCACGGTTCCCTTTGTTTATGTCGGTGGCTATATTGCTGGCAGTTATGGTCTTCTAACGGGTCAAATTCTTGGCGGCGCGCTCACCGCTATTTATGCAATTTATCTGTGTTATAAAACAGTTAAAACCATTGATCCAAACCAAAACCATTAACCCAAACCAAAAAGGCTAAAGCTGAAACATCTAGTTTACTTATAAGCCATGGTTTCAAACATCTGATTAATGTCCTCATTCCAAACGTTTTTATAAAGGTCAATCAAACGATCAGAATGAGACCACCCATCACCAACAATTTCCTTTAAGGGATCTAAATAAACTTGCTCACTGGCTTGGGTCTTATTCAAATGCCCGCGGCCCTTCAAGCCAGCATCAGCCATGTCGACGAGCTCTCTGAGCAAATCCAACACACCATGTTTGCCAATCTTAGCCCTAAAACCCAAGCCAGGGACATCGTCACGCAATTGCTGGCGCTGATTTGCATCCCAGCCCTTTATAAGATCAAAGGCTGCATCCAAAACCCCTTGGTCATAGACCAAACCAACCCAAAAAGCAGAAAGCGCCGGCAAAAACGTTTGCGGTCCACAATCAGCGCCGCGCATCTCCAAAAATTGCTTTAACCGCACTTCCGGGAAAATCGTGGTCAAATGTAACTCCCAATCATCCATGGTTGGGCGCACATCCTCCAAGCCTTCAATATCACCAGCCAAAAAGGCAGCAAAACTTTTCCCATGCGTAGCCAAGTAGCCCCCATCGCGATAAACAAAATACATCGGTACCTGCAAGGCATAATCGACATAGGCCTCAAACCCCATGCCCTCTTCAAACACAAACGGCAACATACCAGAGCGGTCACCATCCACATCGCGCCAAACCTCAGAGCGATAAGATTGAAACCCGTTCACAGCTCCCTCTTTAAATGCAGAATTAGCAAATAGCGCTGTGGCAAACGGTTGCAAAGCCAAACTGACACGAAATTTTTTGACCATGTCCGCTTCACTAGAAAAATCAAGATTAACCTGCACCGTGCACGTAGAGTGCATCATATTTAAGCCAAGCCCGCCAACCGTTGGCATGTAAGCTCGCATTACATCATAGCGCCCTTTGGGCATGCGAGGAATATCATCAAGCGCAAATTTAGGGTTATAACCATTGCCTAAAAACCCTAAGCCCAAAGGCTGAGCCACGGCGCGCACATCATCAAGATGATCTTGAATTTCTTTAGCTGTCTCATGCACAGTTTTTAGCGGCGCACCGGAAAGTTCAAACTGCCCCCCTGGTTCAAGAGATATACTGGCACTATACGCACCACAACAACTCGGCTGCTTCAAACCGATGAGCGCGTCGCCTTCATAAAGGCCACTATAATTGTGCCCAGCATCAAGCAAGCCCTTCAGCAAAGCTTCAATGCCGCGTTCTCCTTCAAAAGCCACAGGTTGAATAGCATCAAGCGTGAACGGGAATTTTTCATGCTCAGTACCAATCAGCCACTGGTCACGTGGTTTGATACCATCCATCAACTCAGCCACCAGCTGATCGCGCGTCTCAATTGGCACGCTTTGGCCAACAGGGTCTACCATAAATATCTCCCAAAGAAGGAGTGCCAAAGACAGCACTTAATCCCAATAAATTAAAAATACAATAGAGCCAATGGCTCTTTATAAAACGATTATTTCCAGTCACCGACCACGCCATTGACCAAACTTAAAGCCGCAACCGCCGCTGTATCCGCGCGCATAATGCGTGGCCCAAGAGAAAGCGGTGTAACAAATCTAGTCGCACACAGCAAGTCACGCTCTTCTTGAGAAAAGCCCCCTTCAGGACCGATTAAAACAGCAATTTTTTGCCCCTCTAATGTCTTTAAAGTCGCAATGGGCCCACAATCATCAGACTGTTTATCTCTCTTTTCATCACAAAACACCAAAGCACGTGTTTCATCCCATACATTAATCAAATCAAGAAGTTTCACGGGGTTATCAAGTTTAGGAATTTGTAAGATCCCACATTGTTCCGCCGCTTCAATCGCATTGGCCCGCATACGCTCCATATTCACCCGCTCCACCTGACAATGATGCGTCAGTACCGGGCTCAACTGTGCCGCGCCAAGCTCAACCGCCTTTTGCACCATATAATCCAACCGGGCCCGTTTTAACGGAGCAAATAAATACTGTATATCAGGACCCGTTGTTTGGGCGCGTAACAACGCCTCAGGGCACAGGCTCAAAGACCGTTTTCCCACCCGGTTTAGCCTGGCATCCCACTCCCCATCAATCCCGTTAAACACACGAATATGATCCCCATCATCAAGACGAAGCACATTCAGCAAATAATTGATCTGTCCCTTATCACAAACAACCTCTTGCCCCGCGCTCAATGAGCGCTCAACATACAAACGAATAGAAAGTGTTTTGCTCATAAAGGAAAAAACCTATTTTAAAATAAATATAGCTGCCCAAACATGACAACCACACAAACGGTTAAAGATATGATATAACACCTATAAACCTAAACATTCGAGCCCTTAAACGGCCATGAAGCCAATATAGTCTCATTAATTCTAACGATGCTTTCATATCACAAGTTACAATACGTACAAGGTAAAGTGCATATAAGAGTTTTAAAAACAATACAAACCGCAAAAATTATTATCGGATCAACCACGCCCACCAAACACAAGGTCCACAGTATAAAATCATGAACAAACCTCAACACCCCAAAAAAGCCCTAAGCACCTCGACCTCTCCTAACAAACAAGCATATGATGGGCATACAAACAGTTTGCTTCAGGCGCTATTGCCCGCCAGCGCAGATCCCTACATCAGGCTCCTGCGCCTCGACCGCCCGATCGGCACTTGGCTATTAGCTTGGCCAGCTTTATGGGGGTTAGGCTTTGCCTACCGCAGTGATTTGTCATTATTCACCCCAACAAATGAATCATATAACGTTACATGGTCCCCAATGATAATATTTGGGCTTTTTTTATTAGGAGCCTTTTTAATGCGCAGTGCAGGGTGTGTATTTAATGATATTGTTGATCGTAAAATTGATGCCCAAGTGGCGCGCACCAAACACCGCCCCATCGCAGATGGTTCCATCTCTGTCAAAAGCGCTCTTGTCATATTGGCAATTTTGCTAAGCGGCGCACTGCTCATTTTAATACAATTTAATCATCTGACAATTCAACTAGGGGCCGCAATCCTCTTACCTATTGCCCTCTACCCCTTCATGAAGCGCATAACCTACTGGCCCCAAGCTATGCTTGCCCTTTGCTTTTCTTGGGGGGCACTTATGGGGTGGGCCGCCCTCAAAGGCAGCCTTGATTGGACAGCGCTCCTAATCGGCCTAGCCGCCTTCACCTGGACCATGGGATTTGACACAATTTACGCCCATCAAGACAAAGAAGATGATGCCATCATCGCCATGAAATCCACAGCTCTAAAATTTGGCGCATCAACCAAAAAATGGCTCACATTCTTCTATGCGGTTACCCTCATATCCTTATTCGCCGTTGGTTGGCTTGTTGGAGCAAAACTGCTCTTTTTCACATTCTTAGCAATGGCCAACCTACATGCCACATGGCAAATCACCACACTAAATATTGATAACCCTGCCAATTGCCTCACAAGGTTTCGTTCAAACGGTATTTTTGGATTAATGATCTTTGTCGGGATTATGACAGATCTAGGCTTTGCTTATCTGCTTACGCACTAGACCTTGTTGCGTTTATATGAATTCACAAATCATGCTCTTTTAGGCTACATCACGAAGGAGAGAGGGCTCTTCTTCAGAGCGCGGACATGACGCCAAGAGCGTCCGGCGCTAAGCGCCGCGCCGTCGCAGGGCTTTTCGCTTCTTGAAGCGAAAAAACGCCCGTGAGACAAATAAAGCGTTTCAAAAATCCAATAAAAACAACGCGCTCCAGAATCTTTAGTCACGCGCCATAATTTCACGACCATAACAAGCGCTCGCATGAGACACATCGCCCATATCTCGCACCCGTGAGAAAACGGGACGCCGTCCATAAAGTCCATATTGCTTAGAGCGAGGCGATGATTTGGTAAAGACGACAGCGCCCAACCGATCATGTGGTTCATCAACAAACCCATCAGGTCCAACGAGCAAACACGGCAAAGATAGTCTTTGCGACCAAAACTGCCATTGAGCCAAAATTTCATCTTCATGATCAGCATGATACAACAACACATCACGAGAACTATTCTCATGCATCAAATACACACTAACAGCCTCACGAGGAGGCAGCTGAAACGAGCGAGCTGCAAACGCATCACTCAAATATGGCATCATTGAAGACTGGGGAGCAAAACTTAAAGGGGGGAAAGCCTCAGGCATGAGACAATATTGCACAGCCACACCAATATAATCTGACACAGCGTAACTGGTACGCTTTAATCTGCCCTTCACTAAGCTAGTGAAAGACCGCTCAACCACAGTTATTTTTTGTCGCCCGATAACCACATCCAAAGAACGACCCTGCAACCAATCCTTCAAACCGGTTGGGTTAAAAGGTAAGGAAAAAGGAAATTGTTTTGGATAAAGTGGCTTATCATGAAGGACTGGAGTAAAACCCCAGTCCTCATTATGAGATAAACGCCTCACTATTAACTCCCTGAACTGGCCATCTTGTTGTGGCCTGTAAAAAGAGTATCTCAGAAATAAATGAGGGTCTGATTAAGAGAAAGGGTAAAAATTTCCTTAAAGATATCCACGAATAAAGAAAAAAGCACGCATTACCCTCTTATCTTTTTCATACAAATAAGATAATCACACATAAAGAAAACGACCTTCTAGAAAGATCATTAAATGCCAAACACCACTGCTTTATCAAAAGCACTAACTGATGCCGTTACAAAAGCTGGCAATCTAGCTCTAGATTATTTTGGCAAAACCATTGAAATCGAGACCAAACCAGATGGCAGCAAGGTCTCCCAAGCTGACTATGCCGTCAATAACTATCTAGAACAAACCCTGTGCCCTCTAGACCCCGCCATAAGTTGGTTGTCAGAAGAAAGCGTGCCCAACAATGACCGACTTGACGCCAAACGCGTCTGGATCATTGACCCGATCGATGGCACCTCAAGCTTTTTAGACCACAAACCTGACTGGACCATCGTTGCCGCTTTGGTTGAAAATGGCCATCCAATCTTAGGGGTTGTTTATAACCCTGTTCACAATGAGCTCTTCCAAAGCCAAAAAGGGTGCGGCGCCCTGTTAAATGGAAAACCCATCAAAACCAGCCCAACCAAGCACTTAAAAGACGCACACATCATCACCTCAAAAAGCCATTTCAATCGCACATTTCAGGACAAAACAGACCAGCCAAGCTATAAATGGCGGTGCTCAATGGCCTATCGCATCGCCCTTGTGGCAGCCGGCCACGTTGAAGCCACCATTTCCCTCACACCAAAAAATGATTGGGACATCGCCGCCGCTCACCTGATCCTAGAAGAAGCAGGCGGTAAAATTGGCAAACCAGATGGCACGCCCATAACCTATAATAACGCTGAACTACGTCATTCAGGCGTTGTCGCAGCCACGAACACCCTATATACCTCACTTATAGAACGAACGTCAGTTGCAAGACCGCCCCAAAAAAACCAAACCAAAGGAAGATAAAGATGAACAATTCACCTGAAGCTCCCAAACAAGAACAACTCCTTCACCTCGTTTTTGGGGGAGAATTAACCGAATTAGAAACCTGCGAATTCAAAGACCTAGATAAGTTAGACGTCGTTGGCATTTACCCAAATTATGCGACAGCCTACAACGCTTGGAAAACCAAAGCCCAGCGCACGGTTGATAATGCCAATATGCGTTATTTTATTGTTCATATGCACCGCCTACTTGATCCAGTCGAGCCACCGTCTTGATCAAGAAACATCTCAGCTCACACCCAAACACAAAAGTTTGACACCCAGAACCATCTAAATGGTATAAATTTGAAAATAATTCTAGAAATTATATAATTTCTGGATAAGTTGTTTTTTCAAGAAAACTAGCCAACCACACCCATACACAGTATATAATTCTAACAACCCAAATCAGCCAATTGGATCGTTGATTTCGTGCAAGAAAAATTATTTAGTGACAATAAATTAGCCGATCGGCAAGTGGATAATCTAGCTCAAGATTATACCACCCGTGAAATTG
>JAJFHF010000182.1 GCA_021775775.1 Hyphomicrobiaceae bacterium | reverse complement strand
CAAGGCCTGGGAGATGGGGGTTTTGCAATCGGGCCCATAAACTGTGCCGGATAGAAATAGCCTTGTGCCTGGCTCATCATCTGCCACTAGTTTTGTACCAAAGGGGGCGCCTGGGCGGTGGAAGGGGCCTAAGATGTCGCGCTCAGTTGCTTTGCAAACATTGGCTGCTTTGGCCTTGGTTGTCAGCGCAAGGCTTGTTGCTATGGCTCCGGCTGAGCCCGTTAAAAAATGGCGGCGGTTGGCGGTGGGTATGTTTTCTTCTTTGGCTTTATCAGTGATTTTCTTTTTGCCCATCTCTATTGTATTTCCTTACTAAAATTATGCATCCTTGGGTTTGAAAATTTATAAAACCGTTTTGGTTTTTATTTTTTTAGATGAAGTAAAAAGGGGTTTTTGTACCAGTGGGTTCTTTGTCGCCCAACTTCTTCGCCTAGTTTGTAAAGTTCAGCCATGTAATGGGGGTCGAATACTTCTTCATTAGGGACATCAAAGCTTTCTGGTACAAAGGTGAGGTTATAATCAAGTCCATCGCGGCGAGCGAGGGCATAAATTCGATATAAGTCACTGAGACCTTGGTTTTTAATTAATGTTTCGAAGGAGCGGGCAGAGATGTTGAATAATTTGCTGTCCGTTGCTTCATAGTCGGGTGTAACTTTGCTGTTTCTAATTACGTATACGCGGCGTCTGCGATTTATTCCTAATAAGGCGTCTATCTTGCGGGGGGAAAATGCGGGGGGATAGAGGAAGACCTGAGAGGAAATACCGCCGTCAACATGAAGTTCATTATAAATTTTTCCTCCAACTTCAACATCAAACTTAACGGGCGGGAAGGCACCGGGGATGGATGCTGAAGCTAGAATGATTTGTCTAAACAAGGAAATTTTGTTTGGCGCGTTGCTGTTTGCCAGTTCGCAGATGTTCCAGATTACGCCCCTTTGGGTATCAAGATCACTGGTGCCAAGCATTAAAATTCGGCCGTTGTTGCACTGATTGCCAATTTTTCTTAACAGGTCAGGGGTTGCGTAGTGAGTGATTAAATTGGCGAAGCCGCTATTGTCTGTTAAGGCACTGCCCCCTAGTAAACCGGATAAGATATTGGTTTTTAACACCATGTCTGTTGTAAGATTTAGGTAAATCTCTTTTATGGTACCGTCATAGTCTGATCCTAAAAAAGCAAAGGGGGCAATAATTGCGCCGGTGCTGACCCCTGTGACAACATCAAAAACAGGCCTCGTGCCTGATTGTGTCCAGCCATTTAAAATGCCTGCCCCATAAGCACCATCTGATCCGCCTCCAGAAATACTCAATACGTTCCAGGTGTGATCATTGTTTGGGGATTGTTTGATGCGTTTTTTAAAATTTACAGCAACATCTTTTAATTCTGCTTGTGTTAGTGCTTTGCTGTCAGCATAAAACCGCACCTTTGATAAATTGGGGACAATGGCGTGATCGGCTAATTTTTCAGGGACAGAGATGCGTGCCCCCAAACTGGTGCACCCTGAAATCAACATGGATAATATTGGAATAATAATAAGAAGCCTAAGCACCCTTATATTAGCCCACAGAACAGCAATACGCACACTTTGTTCCCTCAAAGGTTCTAACTTAATACCAGTCTTTAGAAATAAATAGTTTTTGACCTAAAGTCAAAAAATGACTAGCTGGTTTCGTTAAATTATCTAATTTTGAATAAGCGTTATCTTTTTTTCAAAGATCCGTAACAATTGCTTTAAATCAGTGCCTCGTTTGAGGATTGTGCCTTTATCATTGCGGATTAAGTAGGCGCCTTGTTTTTTTGCCAGCTTGGGATGTTTCTCAATTCTATAAAGGGGGCAATCTGAGGTGTGACGAAAAATTGAAAAAATAGCAAAATCTCTTCCTACATCAATCGCATAGTCACGCCAAAGCCCTTGGGACACCATCACACCGTATCGGGAAAGAATGAGGTTTAGCTCAGGTCGCTGGAAACACACGACAGGGTCTGGTTTTTGTGAGGGTGATGTTTTAGAAGACGGGCTGGCGTGCCCTGGAAATTGTATTATTGGATCAAATGCGCTCAAAAGTGCCTCCATTCACGATTTAGGGATAAAACCATCATCTTTGATCCTCTAATCATGCCCGGTTGAGCAGAACTTGGCAAGTTTGACGCAAGCATTACATTTTTGTAACAAACATCACGAAATGGCCTTAAACCCTTCAAGTTCGCGCCGCAATAGCTATCTATAAATAAATCATTGTCTATTGGCCTGATCTTGGTGGTTTTCTGGATAACCAGCCCCCCCCCAAAGTCCCTTTCAGGAACTACAACTCTTGATCAGGCCATTTTTTTTGCGATATTGTTTTTGACAATTGTAAACAGGTATATTCTTGGATCTGTTTTATCTATTGTCGTCTCATTTAGTATGGTGTAAACTAGTTTTCGGTGCGTTGTAATGCGTATCAATACAACTTTGTTGTATGAAATGTACCAAAATTTTGTAATGCGTATAGTACATAATATAATGTTACATGAACTGTGTATTGTTCATATAATGTCATAATCTTAAAGCTGATTATTCTTTATTGAATGATCAGCTTTTTTTTTGCAAAGATGTTTTCGGCAACTATCATTGCGCTCATTTGAGGCTATATTGGGATGTTATCTATGAGCCGGGTTTGACCAAGCTTTACAGCGCATAACAGCTGGGCTGATTGGGGAGGCGTTTCTCCCTTTTGGTAAAGTGGGCCAGTTATTGGCTTTAGGTTTGTGGCATCTCGAGCCTCGATATAATCTATCACAAACCCATTTTTTGTGAGGGCTTTGGCGGCGTTTTTTAGGGCTTGGTCAAGGGGGCTGCCTTCTCGCAAAGTTTGGGCAGTGCTTTGCAGTGTTTGGTAGATCAATGGCGCTCTCTTGCGATCTTGGGGGGATAGATATTGGTTGCGTGAGGAAAGCGCAAGACCATCTTTAGCGCGCTGAGTGGGGGCGCTGATAATGTTTGTTGGTATGTTTAGGTCTTGTACCATTTGCTTTATAACCAATAGTTGTTGGAAATCTTTTGCCCCAAAAATGGCCGTGTCTGGTTGAACGATTAACAGTAGCTTGCTCACCACTGTTGTGACACCGTCAAAATGGCCTGGGCGTGAATGGCCGCATAAATAAGTAGAGATTTCGGCGACACTTACGCAGGTTTGAAAGCCCTTGGGGTACATCTCTTGTACTGTGGGGATAAAAACAAGGTCCACACCAGCTTGTTCGAGGGCCTCACAATCGGCTTGTAGGGTTGAAGGATAACTCTCTAGGTCTTCGTTTTTGCCAAATTGTTTTGGATTTACGAAAATAGAGCAAATCACACGATCGGCATGTTGTTTGGCAACTTCAATAAGAGATATGTGCCCCGCGTGCAACGCCCCCATTGTTGGAACAAGTGCAATTGTTTTGTTTTTTGATTTGTATGCAAAAACCGCTTCGCGCACAGCTTTTGATGTGTGTGCTTTGATAAGGCTTTTGTTCATAAAGGTATGTCCTTAACTTGAATAGAGGCTCTGGTTTGCTATTATTTTATTTGTCTTGCAAATCGATGGGTGCCTTCAAAATAATGATAAGATTATTTTTTAGCAAACATAAATCAATGCATGCCCTATGATCAATGACCATGAACCAAGATTATGGGTTTAAGATTATGGCCTATAAGAGTATGATCCATAAGATTCTGATCTATAAGTTTTTGACCCTATAGGGGGACTTGAATGCACTATGTGCTCGCTTTTGGTGTGGCCACACTTTATATCTATTTTCGATTTGGAAAAAGAGCGCTTGCGGCTGTTTTGGCTGTTAGCGCGTTGTTTGCTTTAGCCAGAGGCTTTGTTGTGCTGGCTGTTCCTTTGCTTGTGCTTGCTTATCTGTGTGTGAAGGGCGAGGGGTTATATCCGCGGTTAAAGGGCCCCCGTAATCGTTCTAAAAAACCGAGCTATGTGCCGGGCTACCCTACCATTGTTAGCCGCTTTTTGGTGCTGTATTTAAATGCGGCATCGGGTGAGATTAATGGGACAGTTTGGGCCGGGCCTTTGATGGTTGGGCGTAAATTAAAGTCGTTATCACAAGCTGATTTGCAACAATTAAAAGAGCAGTATGAAAAGAGTGATAAAGAAAGCACGGCTCTTCTTTATGCTTATCTTGATAAAGCCTTCCCCTCATGGAGGGAGAGTGAAGGGGCTAGCGTTCAGCAAGACGCAAATAGTGCTCGTTCAGCCAAGGTGTTGAGCCGTCATGATGCGCACGGTGTTTTGGGGTTGGGTAATTTAGATGGCAAAGATGGTGGCACGACTGAAGAAGATATTAAAAAAGCGCATCGGTTGTTAATGAAAAAATTTCACCCTGACCAGGGGGGCGCCCCGATCATTGCTGCCAAAATAAATATGGCGAAAGATAAATTATTATAAGTTTTTTTGTTAGCGATTATTGCGCTGGCACAGCTAAGCAGTCAATGGCTTTGCGTTTTAATTGCCGGCAAGTTTGCTGAGCATCTTGTTTTGAAAAGCCGGTGAACCTTGCACGATAAACTGTGTTGTTGGGCACAAGCATGGTTAAGCTTTCATGACCCTTTAAGATTGTGCTGGCTTTTGACCCGATAGAATAAAGCATTTTTTGTGCATCTTCTTTGTTGCCAAAGGCACCAATTTGAATGTGGTATGGCCCTTTATGTGTGCTGGGGTCAGGCACACCGACACCTAACATTTGTGGTGCTTTTCTTTGTTGGAGGGGGGCTTTTGCAACCACAATAGGTTTTTGTTTTTTGTGAAGGGCAACAGCTTTGGGGGCTTTTCTTGCTCTGCGCGCGATTATTACATGTTTTTTACGCGCTCCGTTTGAAGCTTTTCTTAAAGACTTTTTCAATATGCGGACCATAAAGGCATCGCGTCTTCTAGAGGTTTTACCACCAAGAACCACGGCTACGACATGTTTGCGTCCGGACCAAATGGAAGAGGTAAGGTTGTAACCTGAAGCTCTTGTATAACCAGTTTTGATGCCATCGACGCCTTTCATGCGGGCAGGAATTCGATTGTAACTTTTGTAAACACGTTTTTTATGTTTGTAAGTTCGTGTGGCAAAGAAAGGATAATATTGAGGGAAATCCTTTTGAATGCGCTGGGATAATGTGATCATATCGCGCGCCGTGGTAATTTGTTTTTTGTTTGGCAGGCCTGACGCGTTCATGAAACGGGTATTGTTCATACCTAGCTGGCGTGCTTTCCATGTCATGAGTTTTGCAAATTTCCACTCAGTGCCGGCAATGTTTTCCGCAACTGTTACTGCGACATCATTTGCACTTTTTACAATGAGGGCTTTGATGGCATCTTCAACACGTATGGTTTGGCCGACTTTTAAGCCCAGTTTTGAGGGCTGTTGATTGGCGGCGTGCTGGGTGACGCGTAACTGTGAGGAGAGGTCTAACCGGCCTGCTTGCAAAAATTCAAACAGCATATATATCGTCATCACTTTGGTAAGTGAGGCGGGGGCATGGGGTTTGTCTATATTATGGGAATATAGGATGCGACCTGTTTGGGCATCGATTGCCATGGCTGCTGATTTTCGCGCTGCAAACGCATTGCTGCTGACGACGCTTAAGCCAAAGGCCACTATTAATCCAGACACGACGAAATGACGAAGTACACGATTGGTTACTGTTTGCATATTTATCTCTTTAAAAATCCTGCCACAACAAACGATCAATTCACGCATTTCAATTAAAGAGTTTCAATATTTAGTATAAAAGAATCTTTAAGATTGATTTGCGTGTACCCTAATCAATTGTTTGTTAGCTCTGGCATTGGTTGGCCTCAATGAAATTAACCACGTCATTTAGGCATCAATTAGACGGTGATTCATAAAAATCATCAAGGAAACCTACTCACCAAAGATGTGTAAAACTGTAACGGAATTCATTTAGAAAAACGTTAAGTTATGAATTGCAATTTAATTAAAATTTTAGTGATCTTGCCGTGTTCCCCTCCCTTCAGCTCCTAAATTATAACTTAAGTCTATGGATTTTTTGCTTAACCCAAAAGAAAAACGTCATTAGGTTGATTGTGATGATTGTAATTACAAAATAAAATCTTACCTCTATAGTCGAGGTGACAAATGATTAAAAACAGACAGTTAGGCTTAGATAACTCTTTTTGAGATGCTTTTAAGTGCAATTTTACAAATCAAAATGCGATGGGGTTTGCGTATAGCAAGGTGATCTATTTGGTCTTTATCTCTTCCCATTTTTCTAGATTGGTCATTTATTTAGATTAAATTTTGATTTTCATTTCAAGAATTGCACATGACCTATCAAAAGGTTATCCTGAACGTTATAAATTTAGGGTGTTATCCATGTATTAGACTGGAAAATGCAGCAAATATAAGCCGTAAGGTTTTGATTTTAAGATAGAATGTTAAAGTAACAGCAACTATGGAATGTAAATTGAGAGGTCAAATTAATAACATCTTTTGTAATTCAGGTAATGATGATGATAATACACAGGACACTGACTCTCACGAGCCAAGCTTATCTGAAAAAGTAAAAGAAAAGACTAAAAAGCCTAAGCTTTATAAAGTTTTGTTGTTAAATGACGATTATACGCCAATGGAATTTGTCGTACATATTTTGGAGCGTTTTTTTAACAAACAACGCCAAGAAGCGGAGCAAATTATGCTACATGTACATCATCGGGGCGTCGGCTTATGCGGCGTTTTTACTTATGAAGTGGCAGAAACAAAAGTAACTCAAGTGATGTTGTTTGCGAAAGAACATCAGCACCCGTTACAATGCACCATGGAAAAGGAGTAGGTTTCAATGCCATCATTTACTGAGAGCCTAGAAGAAGCAATCCACCGGGCGTTGGAGTATGCTAGTGAACGCCGGCAAGAATTTGCCACGTTAGAACATCTGCTATTGTCACTGGTTGATGATAAAGATGCCTCTGCGGTCATGCGTGCGTGCGGGGTTAATATGGACCTTTTACGCAAACAGCTCATTCAGTATATTGATGACGATCTTGATGCTTTGGTGGTCTCTGAACTTGAAGATGTACAACCAACCACCGGGTTTCAACGGGTGGTGCAACGAGCACTTATTCATGTTCAATCATCTGGGCGCGAGGAAGTAACCGGGGCTAATGTGCTTGTGGCTATCTTTGCTGAACGTGAAAGCCACGCTGCTTTTTTCCTTCTTGAACAAGATATGACGCGCTTTGATGCGGTTAATTACATCTCTCATGGTGTTGCTAAACAATCTGATATGAGCGAAGCGCGCTCAGCTCGCGGGGTTGATGAGGATGCGGCGACCGTTGAGGGGGCTGAAGAGGCCCCGCGCGAATCTGATGTGTTGGATAATTTTTGCATTAATTTAAATAAAAAAGCGCGTGACGGTAAAATTGACCCGCTGATTGGGCGGGAGCTGGAAGTTAACCGGACGATCCAAATTCTTTGCCGGCGCCAGAAGAACAATCCGTTATTTGTGGGTGAACCTGGTGTTGGTAAAACGGCGATTGCAGAAGGGTTGGCGCGGCGTATTATAAACAAAGAAGTCCCTGAGGTTTTGTATGATTCGACCATTTTCCAATTGGATATGGGCGCGTTGCTTGCTGGTACACGGTACCGCGGGGATTTTGAAGAACGGCTTAAATCCGTTATCAAAGAAATTGAGAACACGGATGGTGCTATTATTTTCATTGATGAAATTCATACCATCATTGGCGCTGGTGCCACATCAGGCGGGGCGATGGATGCCTCTAATTTGTTGAAACCTGCTTTGGCCAATGGCGCGGTTAAGTGCATTGGGTCGACCACCTATAAAGAGTTTCGGAATTATTTTGAAAAAGACCGTGCCATGGTGCGCCGCTTTCAAAAAATTGATATTAAAGAGCCAAGCCCGGAAGATACGGTTAAAATCTTACACGGATTGAAGCCCTATTTCGAAGAACATCACAGCGTCAAATACACCAATCAGGCCATTCAGGGTGCCGTGGATTTATCAGTGAAATATTTGCATGACAAAAAATTACCTGATAAAGCCATCGACGTTATTGATGAGACAGGGGCTTCGCAAATGTTGCTGGCACCTTCAAAACGGCGCAAAACAATTGGCATTAAAGAGATTGAAACGACCATTGCGACGATGGCGCGGATCCCGCCCAAAACAGTGTCCAAATCGGATTCTGAAGTGTTGCGCAATTTAGAGCGTGATTTGAAACGGGTGGTTTATGGACAAGACCCCGCCATTGGCGCGCTTTCTTCTGCCATTAAATTGTCGCGCGCGGGCTTGCGCCAACCTGACAAACCCATTGGGTGTTATTTGTTCTCTGGTCCAACTGGTGTGGGTAAAACGGAAGTTGCGCGCCAATTGGCTGATACAATGGGCATTGAGATCTTGCGGTTTGATATGTCTGAATATATGGAAAAACACGCGGTGTCTCGTTTGATTGGTGCGCCTCCTGGTTATGTTGGATTTGATCAGGGCGGTATGCTAACGGACGGGATTGATCAAAACCCACATTGTGTGTTGTTGCTTGACGAGATTGAAAAAGCGCACCCGGATATTTTTAATATTTTGTTGCAGGTTATGGATCATGGCAAGCTTACAGATCATAATGGGAAGTCTGTTGACTTTAGAAACGTGATTTTGATCATGACATCGAATGCTGGCGCGGCTGATTTGGCCAAAGCGCCAATTGGATTTAACCAAACGGAGCGAACTGGGGACGATGAAGAAGCGCTGAACCGTTTGTTTAGTCCTGAATTTCGTAATCGTCTTGATGCGATTATTCCGTTTGCTAGTCTTGCTCCTGAGACCATTGCGAAAGTGGTCGATAAATTTATCTTTGAATTGGAAGCTCAATTGGCAGACCGCTCTGTAGCTATTGATTTGAGTGATGATGCGAAGGCTTGGTTGGCTCAAAAGGGTTATGATCCTAAATATGGCGCGCGCCCCTTAGCGCGGGTTATTCAAGAGCACATCAAAAAGCCGTTGGCTGAAGAGCTTTTGTTTGGACTGCTTGAAAAGGGCGGTACTGTGGATGTAGGGGTTAAAGGACGAGGCCGTGATAAACATTTGGATTTCACGTTTATTGCGCCAAAACCACGGCCTAAGTCGACAAAGAAAAAAGTTAAAGAGAAGGCAAAAGTTGGTGCAGAGACACCGGTAGCTAAAAAGGCCACGACGGGCGATGGGGGGGCAAAAAAAACGAAAACCCCGGCACCGCGTAAAAAAGCTACGAAACCGCGCCCAAAAAAATAATATGTTGGCGGTCTTAATCACTGGTAACTTGGCTTATTATTAGATTATCTTTTTGAAGGTGTGCATCATGTAAATGGTGTGCACCTTTTGTTTGTTCAGATCTGTTTATCTCTCTTTGATATAGTGTTGATTTTTATGGCATGCTTTGTTTATAAGGATTGCGGATCATGTGGGAAAAGGGTGTAATTTTATGAAGGGGAAGCAGGTTATTGCCGGAGCGAAGACAGCTCTTAGCCCTTCTGGCATTGTTTTAATGATTGCCTTTTTTGCTTTTGGGGCGTTGGTACGTTCTGTTGATTTTCCCTTAAGTGTTGGTGTTGGTCTTACTCTTTTTACATTTGCTATTCCTAGTCAAATTGTTCTCGTGGATGAGTTGTCCAGAGGGGCAAGCATCTTTACCGCTGTGATTGCAACGACGCTAACGGCTGTACGGTTGTTTCCGCTCACTATGTCATTGATGCCGACTTTAAGAGAGCCATCAACGCCCAAGTGGCAGCAATATGGGCTGTCTCATTTTAATGCGATTACGGTTTGGATCCAATCTATGAATAGCCTGCCAGCGCTTGAGCGGGGGGATCGTATCTCGTTTTATCTTGGTCATTGTTGTATGATGATGTGTTTAACAGTGGGTACGACCATCCTGGGATATTATAGTGCACAACATCTCAGTTTAACGTATTTGGCTGGGGCATTGATGATTACCCCGATTTATTTTTTTCTCTCTTTGTTTGCCGGCTCAAAGACGTTTTGCGATCGCCTGGCTTTTTTATTTGGGACTTTGTTTGCGATCCCTATGATGATTTTTTTTCCTGACCTTGCCATTCTAGGGGCTGGTTTTTTGGGAGGGACATTGGCCTATGTTTTGGGACGTGCAAAATCAAAGGTGAGCGATGAGTAATACACAATCAGTGTTATTGATCGTAGCGCTTGGTTTTTTGGCAACGGAACCGTGGCGTTGGTTGGGGGTGGCGTTCTCTAGTCATTTTAATGAAGATGATGAAATCATAAAATATGTGCGCACCATTGCGACGGCCTTTATTGCCGCGTTGGTGGTGCGATTGATTTTTTTGCCGTCTGGGGCCTTGGCTGAAAGTGAGCTAGCTTCGCGCTTGGT
Organism: Hyphomicrobiaceae bacterium; assembly: GCA_021775775.1. Taxonomy (GTDB): domain Bacteria; phylum Pseudomonadota; class Alphaproteobacteria; order Rhizobiales; family HXMU1428-3; genus HXMU1428-3. The sequence continues at coordinate 4,007 of JAJFHF010000182.1, read as the reverse complement.
GGCGCTAGGCGGCGCAAGCCTTTTGTTTATGATGATGAAGGGGCGGTTGTTGCCTGCCTTTGTCACCGGCCTGGGATTGTTTTTGTTGTGTGAGTTTTTAATGAAATAGGCGGGCTTCGCTTTGAGTCCCTTTTGTTTTATTTTGATAAAACAGCTTTATAAGCCTCGGCCATCTCAATTAAAATTTCATTCACTTCCATATTTCCGTTATGTGAGCCTAGAGGTACGTCATTAAAGCGGGGCAGGATATGGACATGGGTGTGAAATACAGTTTGTCCGCCAGCTGGTTGGTTGAATTGTTGCAAGGTTATGCCATCGGCTTGAAACGCTTCCATAGCCGCTCTGCATATTTTTTGCACTGTGATCATTAACACGCCTAGTGTTTCAGGCTCAGCTGTTAAAATGTTTTCTGATGGGGTTTTGGGGATGACCAAGGCATGACCTTTGGTTTGGGGGAAGACATCTAAAAAGGCATAGGTGTGCTCATCTTCATAGATTTTGTGCGCCGGGATTTCCCCGCGTAGGATTTTTGCAAATATATTTTCTTGATCATAAGCCATAATGGTACCTCTTTTCTTGGGACCTTTAACATTGTTTTTTGAAGGGTAAAAGGGTGTTTAAAATATCATTTCTCTTGTCCACATGAGCGCCCTCATCTTCTAGAAAGCCTGCAACGGCGCGTTTGAAACCAGGGTGGGCAATATAGTGGGCTGATAATGTGGGGGAGGGGGCATAACCGCGCAGTAATTTATGCTCACCTTGCGCGCCGGCTTCAACACGAGAGAGGCCGTGGGCTAGGGCATAATCTATGGCTTGGTAATAACAAATTTCAAAATGCAAAAAGGGGTAGTGGCCCGATGTGCCCCAATAGCGGCCATAAAGAGCATCTGAGCCTTTCATATTGAGAGCGCCCGCCACAGCTGTATCACCTTGATAGGCAAAGATTAGGACAATATGATCTTTGAGGGTTTGGCCGATCATTTCAAAGAACGTACGGGTTAAATAAGGCGTGCCCCATTTGCGCGTGCCGGTGTCTTGATAAAATTGATAAAAGGCATCCCAATGCTGCGTTGTGATCTCATCACCTTCAATCCATTTGACTGTTAGGCCGGTTTCTAGGGCGGCGCGGCGTTCTTTTTTCAAAGCCTTGCGTTTGCGCGATTGAAGGCTGGCTAAAAAGCCATCAAAGGTTTCATAGCCGTTATCTTGCCAATGGAATTGTGTGTCTTGGCGCAAGAGAAAGCCTTGCTCTTGTAAGTGAGAGGCAAGGCTGGCTTCTATAAAATTGCAATGAAAAGAGGAGAGATCATTTTTGTTCACGTGGTCGAGGGCGGCGCTGATTAGGTGTTTGGTGATCTGGTCTTGCTCAGGCCCGCTCGCAAAAATACGCCGCCCGGTAACGGGGGTGAATGGCACGCACGATATGAGTTTGGGGTAATAGTGCCCGCCGGCCATTTCATAGCCTTGTGCCCAGCCGTGATCAAACACATATTCACCCCGGCTGTGCCCTTTTAAATAAAGGGGCAGTATTGCCAATATTTTATCGTCTGAATTTTTTGCGACCAGATGCATGGGGCGCCAGCCTGTCTGCGGGCACACAGAGGCGCTTTCTTCGAGACAATGAAAAAAGCTATGAGTTAGAAATGGGTCAAATGGTAGGTGCGCGGGGTTGGCCAGTTCATCCCACGTGGATACTGGAATATCGCGCACAGTGGCGAGCGAACTAATGTTGACTGTATCACTCATGAGCGTGGTTCATATGTTAATTGCCCTTAAGGAAATTTTGAGCGGCTGGGCCCTCAAATATCGGCAGGGCTTTGGCTTTTTGAGCCGCTTGCAGTTTTTCGTCATTGTTTATTGTCCAGGAGAAGAGGGGGATGTTTAATTTTGAGATAAGTTCGTTGAGTAAAGGGTTGTTGAGGTCGTAGACATGATGAGCAATGAAATCTACGCCTAATGCTTTGGCTCTATCAAAGTGAGCGTGGGCTTGGCTGCGATCACTTTGGGTAAGGCCGGGCCAATTTTTATCTGGGAAGCGCTCGGTTATCAACCCTAGAGGGGCTTGTGCACCGGCATCTTTCAATAGTTGAATGACGTTTGGATCGAAAGACATCAAACCATAGGGGCCGGTATAATTTTTTAAACAGTCAACGATTTGTTGTTCCATTTGGGGTTGTTCATGCCAATGGCTTTTGACCTCAATAAGGAGCGGGACTTTGCCTTGCACAAGCGCTAAGCAATCATCTAGCCCGATGATTGTATCTTGGCTGTTGGTGTAGTGTATTTGTTTTAAATCGTGGGTTTTCATGAAAGCCAGACGGCCTTCGCGGTTTGCCAAGCGGCTTAGAATTTCATCATGAAATACCATGGGTGCGCGCTGCGCGCTCATTTGAAGATCTAACTCAATGCCAACGCCAGCATTTATGGCTGCTTTGATGGCAGAGGGGCTGTTTTCGATGATGTCTTGATCAGCGTTGTGGAGGCCGCGGTGGGCATAGCCTTTGACATTTAACAGGTCATTGATGTTCATTGTTTCATCTTAAAAATGGGTTTCATCTTAAAAATAGGCTTTATCTTAAAAATAGGTTTTATCTTAACTTAGGGGGTTATCTTAAATAGAGCCTCAACTTCAACGGCGCTATTGAGTGGCAAACTGGTGCAGCCAACTGCTGCGCGGCAATGGCGGCCTTTGTCCCCTAACACATCGACCATTAGATCCGAGGCGCCGTTCATCACTTGGGCATGATCATAAAAATCTGGGGTGCAAGAGATGAAGCCACCAAGGCGTATGCATTGTTCAATACGGTTTAAATCAGTGATAATCGCTTTGACTTGCGCGAGCACATTAATGGCACAAAGCCTGGCCGCTTGTTGGCCAGTGGCAATGTCTAGATCTTTTCCAAGTTGGCCAGTAAAAGCCACAGTTCCATCGCTTAAGGGGATTTGGCCAGAGACAAAGACCAATGAGCCTTCTTGAATGGCTGGTAGATAATTGGCAACAGCACTTGGCGGTGTGGTTAGCGCAATGCCCAGTTGTGCGAGACGATTTTCAATGGATGTGCTCATAAATGCCTTTATGCTCCTGATTATATACTGAAATGGTTGATCATAACCTTAAAATGCTAGAAAAGAATTGAATAGAGATAATACACAGCATAGCATAAAGTATGTGTGATCAATATCTATAGCTATCGGCATGATGGTCATAGGAATGCCTTATCTTTAGCATTTGATGAGATCATTATTGAAACTTAGATAGGGTCGCTTTTAAGGGTGGCTCTTTTTCAAGACAGGTTAGAATATATGCAAAACAAGCTCAATCCATTTCTAAAATCGTTATGTCTCTCTGGTTTGCTCGTTGTGAGTTCATCGGGTGCGGCTGGTGCCTTTAATGCTTTGTCGGATGAAAAGCATGATCAATTGGCGCCGCACCGTGCTGTATATGACTTAAGTTTGGAGAAGAGCTTAACGAGGGCGAATATTACCGATGCAACTGGGCGCATGGTTTTTGAGGTGACAGGGTCTAAATGCGAAGGCTATTTGGTAAGTATGCGGTTTATTCTGTCGATCCTTGATAGCAAGGGGGCGACCAATGTAACAGATGTACGCTCTTCGAGCTGGGAAGATGGGGCGGCCAAACGGTTTCGTTTTAATTCGAGCCAATATAACAATCAAAAACTTTCAAAAACCACCATTGGTGATGCCGCCCGCGATATTGCAGGCCCTGGCATTCAGGTGAAAATCAAAAGTCCGAAACTTGAAAGCGCTAAATTTGCAGAAAAATCATATTTCCCGACTGAACATACGAAGTTGGTTATAGAAGGCGCGCTGCAGGGTAAAAAGATTATTGAAGCGCCTATTTATGATGGTTCTGATGATGGTAACACGCTGTATGATACCACCGCCATTATTGGGAAAACTTTAAAAACAGATGAATTTGTTATCAAGAGCAAAATAAAGAATTTGGAGCAGCTCAAGGATATGATTTCGTGGCCGGTCTCGATTGC
>JAJFHF010000181.1 GCA_021775775.1 Hyphomicrobiaceae bacterium | reverse complement strand
AGTTTGGTTGTTTTTAAGCATCCCGTCTTGGTGGATACCGGATTCATGAGCAAAAGCGTTTTGGCCAACAATGGCTTTGTTATATTGCACCGGAAACCCAGAGACAGCTGAGACCAGACGAGAGGCTTTTGTGATATGGCGTGGGTCTACATCTGTCCAATATGGCATGATATCGTTGCGCGTATCAAATCCCATCACCACCTCTTCTAGAGCAGCGTTGCCCGCGCGCTCGCCCATGCCGTTGATTGTACATTCAATTTGGCGGGCACCGGCGCGCACACCAGCTAATGAGTTGGCCACAGCCAGCCCCAAATCATTATGACAATGAGTTGATAATATGATGTCATCAGCGCCGGGCACTTTTTCAATTAGCATCTTGATTAAATCAAAATATTCCTCTGGCACGGTGTAGCCGACCGTGTCGGGAATGTTTATCGTGGTCGCGCCCGCTTTGATGGCGGCCTCGACTGTCCGGCACAAAAAATCATGATCTGTGCGCGTGGCGTCTTCAGCCGACCATTCAACATCATCGGTATAGTTTCTGGCCCGGGCAACACTGGCTGTCACAGCATCTAGAACAGCGCTTGGTTCCATTTGTAATTTATATTTCATATGCAAAGGGCTAGTTGATATAAAGGTGTGGATGCGCGAACGTTTTGCAGCCTTCAAGGCTTCACCAGCACGATCGATGTCTTTAAACTGGGCGCGCGACAAGCCACAGATAACAGAACGCTTAGCAAGCTTGGCTATTTCACTAACCGCTTCAAAGTCACCATTTGAGGCGATGGGAAACCCGGCCTCAATAATATCGACGCCCATTACATCTAGAACTTCTGCGACCTGGATTTTCTCTTGTAATGTCATGGAGGCGCCAGGGCTTTGTTCCCCATCGCGAAGGGTTGTATCAAATATTATGATTTGATCTTGGCTATTTTTGCGTGTTGAGCCACCCTGATTGTTTTTATCAGTCATTTTTCTGTAACCTATATTCTTAAAATTAAATGCTCTGCACTTAAAGAATTTATCTTCTCAACGCGCTGATCTCTCGCGCGTTTACCAGTGCGAAACCCTTTCACTCAAAATTTACATGAAACGTTTCGCTAAAATCGCCCCCTAAGGCAGTGGCTTTAGTGCACACTTGCCCGGGGGCAGCTAAGTGCCAGGCGTGCAGACTTTAAGAGGGCAAGAGACGTTTTAGCTTTGCGATATACTGAAAAATCAGAAAAACTTGCTTGATGAGAGACATAAGCCCCTAAAGATAGACGGGCAATAGTAGATAGACCAACATTGGTTGCAACAATAGTGTCTAAAAAGCTAGATTTAAGCCGCGCACACCCTTGTGGGGGGGCGGTTAAGCTTCTTAAACGGCTATAGCAAGCCAAGTCGTACATTAATCCAATCTCCTCGTCTCATGAACATACAATATAATAAATGGTTGAGGAAAAAACCAGCCCCTATTTTAAATCATCAAGTGGCAAAAAGATCGCGCATTTTTGCCACTTAATGAGTATAATTTCCATCTTTAATAATCGATATGGTTTGTTAAAATCTGACGGCAAACTAATTTATAATTTCCATTGGTATTCAGTTAAGAGGAAATTTTAATGTCCCCACTTAAAGGCAACAAATCTGCCTTTGGCCTGGCAGCGCTGCTTCACAGCGTCATAGATTATACAGATCATGCCTCCAAATCAGATGAGCCCGCGTCTCTTGATAGAGCCGCCTCTCCTCAAGACCAAGCCCCACATTCACAAACAGAGAGACCTATGGCTCAAAAAAAATCATCTATACTGAGCGGGGGGGCCATCACTGCGTTTGTCTCACTCGTTGCTCTTTTCTTTTCTGGTTATAGTTTTTATGAAACGGTTCTAAAACAACCGGTGTTGAAAGTGTACGCCCCGCCGCTTATTCATATGTACCGCAAGGATTACAAAGATATTTTAGCCTTTCCGATCACCATTTCTAATGATGGGGCAAAACGAGGCACAGTGCTCTCTTTTGATTTAGAGGTCACAAATAAGGCGACCAATGAGAGCAAGCAGTTTAAAAATCTTTATTATGGTAATGATCCAAAAGATACGAGCCGAATTTTCACGCCTATGACTGTTGCTGGACGCACAAGCCTTACGGATGTTGTGATGTTTCGCGCCGCGCAAGTTGGGGCCTTTTTCAAAACCACAGGTGGGGTTAAGCTTGACCTGCATTTAAAATTGATTTTGAACGTTGATGAAACTGAATTTTGGATTGCGCCAGAGCCCAAACAAAGTCTGTCTTTTGATGTACAGGCCAGCTTCATACAATCCTTTCGGGCAATGGAGACTGGCAAGCCGACTGTTCTCTATCGTCTTGATGAGGTGCCTTCCCAACACGCAGACACCACCAAAAGCCCAGAAGTACCTTTGAAACAGGAAAAATAACTTATAAAAGCGGGCCTTTGGATAAGGCCCGCTTTTATTTTGAAATGATTTAACTTTTCATCAAAGCTTAGTTTGAGCAAAAGGTTGCCCACCCGATACAGGTATAACCACCGGCATCTGCTTTGCATTTATATCTTTCTTTTTTAACGGAATGCCCAGCCACTTGACCAGTAGCGACCCAGCCTGGCCATAAGCCCCAGCTGACAGATTGCACCATGGTTTCCATTGCAAACCATTTTGCAGACGATTGCGTCGGCGATGTTGCTTGGGCTGATTTAGAAACACATCCAGCGTAAGCTGGACTTGCACTTGCCATGCTCACACATAGAGCGAGCACGCCAGCGCGCGTTAATGACCTTACTGACATAAATTATACTCCCGGTTTTAAAATTTACTTTATTCAAACTGCAACTGGATAATTATGGCTATTGGTACAATTAACCATAATCGTCAGACATCTATCATAGCCTTATTCCACTATTTCAAGTCAATAGCTTAGCGCATTGCTTCTTATAAATGGACTGGCTATCGCCTCTATTTTTGCTCGAAAATCTCCCTATAACTTGACCTAAAGTAGAACTCCCTATATTTGACAAAATGTCGCAGTAAGCCCTTTTCATGACCCTAATTATGGTAAATATGGCAAAATTAGGCATGCGCTAGACGCATAGCTGGCTTGCGCTCCCCCCTCTTGCTGGCCTCTTAAATAAAGCGCATATTACAAACATAAAGATTGATAAGCAGTTCATCTGTCTTTTCATCTTGAAGGTTTCTTCCCTCCCCAGACACCTTCACAAACTTCTTATTTATTAAGAAGTTGTCTATCCTAACCGGGTCAGCAATGGCCCGGTTTTTTTTACCTAAATTCAGAAAAATTTGACATTCACGCTTTGCCACATGATCAACTCATGCCAAAATAGTAAATTGCTTGAGCTGTGCGCACAGCAATGGCAGTCTAATATCCAAAAGACAGTGTCGTATTTGGGTCGTTTTTAAAGAGTGGGTATGACAGATTTAAATGAAGCTATTCTAAAAGCCTTTCAACTGATCAAGACAGCTGATGCCGATCTCATTGAGATTGTGCTTCTTTCATTTCAGGTTAATGGCTTGGCGGTTTTGATCTCATGTATCATCGGTTTGAGCCTCGGGGCGTTTTTGGCGGTTTACCGGTTTAAAGGCCGCACCTTTTGTTTGATTTTCATTAACGCGCTAATGGGATTGCCGCCGGTGGTGGTTGGTTTGATCGTCTATATGTATTTATCGAACGCGGGCCCGCTTGGGGTGTTGGGTCTATTATACACGCCAACCGCGATGGTGATTGCCCAGACCATTTTGATCACACCCATCATTGCCGCTTTGAGCCGCCAAACTCTTGAAGTGATGCATAATGAATATCGCGAGCAGCTAACCTCCTTGGGAGTTACCAATTGGCAAATGGCCAAGACGTTGCTATGGGATGGTCGCTATGGGCTAAGCACGGTTGTGTTGGCCGGTTTTGGACGAGCGATTGCAGAAGTTGGCGCTGTGATGATTGTCGGGGGCAATATCAATCACCTCACCCGCATCATGACCACAGCGATCGCGCTAGAGACCTCTAAGGGGCATTTAAGCCTGGCACTTGCCTTAGGGATTATCTTGATCTTGTTGAGTTTTATAATTAATGGGCTGGTTTACGCCATCAATAATGCGGCTGAGCGCTATGCCTATGCTTAATGAGGCAAACACCGCGTCACTGTTTCCCCTTGTGGTTAAGGACCTTTGCTACCTGGCCAACAATAAGGTGCTCATTGATCAGCTTACATTTTCCATTGAGAGGCCGGGTTTGAGCGCGATTATGGGACCTAATGGGGCCGGCAAAAGCTTATCGTTGCGCTTGTTGCATGGGTTGATCGCGCCTTCTCGTGGCACCATCAGCTGGGCGGGCGTTACAAATGGAAGCCATGTAAGAGCGCGCCAAGCGATGGTGTTTCAAAAACCCGTTTTGTTGCGGCGCACAGTGCGCGATAATTTAGTTTATGCCTTAAACATAAATTGCTCTCTAGATAAAAGTTTGCACGAGGAGCTCATCGGGGAAGCTTTGAAGCGCGCCGGTTTAACTGGGCATACAACAAGCCCAGCGCGGCGTTTGTCTGGGGGTGAGCAACAACGTCTGGCTATGGCGCGGGCGCTTATGCACCGCCCGGCTTTGTTGTTTTTAGATGAGCCGACCTCTAGCCTTGACCCGAATGCGACCCAAGCGGTGGAAGCGTTAATTGAACAGGCGGTGAACCAGGGTACAAAGGTCATTCTTGTGACCCATGATATTGGACAGGCGCGGCGCTTAAGTGATGAGATTTTGTTTTTGAACAATGGACGATTGGTTGAGCAAGGGCCCACGAACGAGATTTTAAGTGGGCCCCAATCACGAGCTGCACAGCAATATTTTTCAGGAGAGATTGTGATTTAAGGGACCACCCCTTCACAAATTACTCTCCTTGTTACTTTACGGACTTAATTTGCCTGGACCATTGCGACAGGGCTTTCCTTTGGCAAAACAATTCCACTTTGACATGTCTTTATGCCATTTTCGGCACCCTGATGTTTTGTTACGGGCTAAGATGTATAGGCTCCATGAACTACCTAATGAGGCTTGCGTGTTACCGCGCCATGCTCTGCGGGCTTTATTGCGGGCAATTGCTTTGGTGTGATGAATGCCATACCCCCACACCATCGTGCCACTACATTGCTTGGCCTGCGCTTGAGCAATGAATGGGAGCGCGCTTAGTGCGGCGACCCCCAACCCTGCCATACCCACTTTTAAAATCAACTGTTTCATAACAACGTCCTTTGTTTGATTCCAATCATTCAATTGGTCGCCTTACAAAGACAGTTGGTTCATAAAAATATTCAAATGATAAAATGAAGAAATTATCTAAATATCGAGATCTTGCGCATATTGGGCGTTCTCAGAGATGAAAGTAAAACGTGCCTCTGGCTTGGAGCCCATCAGTTTTTCAACTGCCTCTAGAGTGATCTGCTCATCTTCTGTGATTTCCACCTTCAACAAAGTGCGGCTCTCTGGTTTCATGGTGGTCTCTTTTAATTGAGCCGCCATCATTTCCCCTAACCCTTTAAAGCGCGAAATTTCGATTTTCCCGCGCCCTTTAAATTCGTCGGTTAGCAAAGCATCTTTATGCGCATCATCGCGGGCATAAATGGTCTTGGCACCTTGAGCGATTTTATAAAGCGGGGGCACAGCCAAAAACAAATGGCCTTGGCGGATCAAGTCTGGCATTTGGCGATAGAAGAAAGTGATGAGAAGGGAGGCGATGTGAGCCCCGTCGACATCAGCATCAGTCATGATGATCACTTTTTCATAGCGCAGATCAGACACATTGAAGGTGCGCCCCATGCCGCAACCAAGCGCTTGTACCAAATCAGATAGAAGTTGGTTTTGCGCCAACTTACTCGCGCTTGCGTTAGCGACGTTGAGAATCTTTCCTCGCAAGGGCAAGATCGCTTGGTTTTTTCTATTGCGCGCTTGTTTGGCAGAGCCGCCCGCACTGTCGCCTTCCACTATGAAAATTTCTGTGCCTTCACGCGAGTTGGCAGAGCAATCTGCTAGTTTGCCGGGTAGGCGCAATTTGCGGGTGGCGGTTTTGCGGTTGATCTCTTTTTCACGTTTGCGGCGCAAGCGCTCTTCGACACGGTCAAGAACCCAATCTAGCAGTTTACCAGCTTCTGCTGTGTGGGTTGAGAGCCAATGATCAAATTCATCGCGAATGCCGGTTTCAACGATCCTGGCGGCTTCAACGGTGGCGAGTTTGTCTTTGGTTTGCCCTTGGAATTCTGGTTCGCGGATGAATACAGAGAGCATCCCACCAAGGCTAACAAGCACATCATCAGCCGAGATTTGTGCGGCCTTTTTATTGCCTACGCGCTCACCATGGGCGCGCAAGCCTTTGGTCAGTGCGGCGCGCAAACCATTTTCATGTGTGCCGCCCTCTAGCGTTGGCACGGTGTTGCAATAGCTGTTGAAAAATCCATCGCGATTGCCCAGCCAACAGATGGCCCACTCCATGCCGCCATGGCCTTCCTTTGTCTCGATTTTTCCTGAAAAGATATCTTTGGTAACAAGGGTTGCCCCTTCCACCCGTGAGGCGAGAAAATCTTTGAGACCGCCTGGAAAATGAAACACGGCTTGGGGGAGTGTTGCATCTTTTTCGTTTAACAATTCAGGGGCGCAAAACCAGCGGATTTCAACGCCGCCAAATAGATAGGCTTTTGAGCGCGCCATTTTGAATAGAATGGATGGTTTAAACTTTGCGCCTTTGCCAAAGATTTGCTCATCTGGTAAAAAGCGCACCTTTGTGCCGCGCCGGTTTTTAATAGCGCCTAGTTTTTCTAATGGGCCAGTTGGAAGCCCGCGTGAGAAGGTTTGGCGATAAAGCTTTTGGCCGCGCGCCACTTCCACTTCTAAAACCTCAGATAGAGCGTTTACCACAGAGACACCAACACCGTGCAAACCACCTGATGTTGCATAGACTTTGGAATCAAACTTGCCGCCTGCGTGCAAGGTGGTCATGATCACTTCTAGAGCTGATTTGTCTTTAAATTTGGGGTGCGGGTCAATGGGAATGCCGCGACCATTATCAATTACAACCAGTGCGCCATCAGCTTCAAGGCGCACTTCGATCCAGTTCGCGTGACCAGCCACCGCTTCGTCCATTGAGTTATCAATGATCTCAGCAAACAAATGATGCAGTGCTTTTTCATCTGTGCCACCAATGTACATGCCGGGTCGGCGGCGCACGGGCTCTAGGCCTTCAAGCACCTCAATATCGGCGGCGGTATAATCGGCTTCACCTAGAGCGGCGGCAGCTGGCGCGCCCTTTTGCCCTTTTGACTTTGCTGTTTTTTTGTTTTTCTCTTGTGCGCTAAGCTGTGAACTTGGTGATGAGTTGGACTTGGATTTACCGGTGGCTGATTTAACAGCATTTTCTAATTTTGCGAATAGGTCGCGCGCCATAATTGATCCTAAATATCAAATTGAAATTTTAAGCATCCCTTGTACTTATTAAAAATAAGTGGGCTACGAATCGGGTTATTCTACGACAAGTCTTGAATAGAGTGTGAGCGCTGTTTTGGCACTTTTCAGATTTTTTATCAGACACCCTTGAGATCGGGTATGTGTGCTTACAATATTTTTTTAAAATAAAAAAGACTATAAAATTCAATTTTTGTAACCAGAGACTATGATGGAAGCTCAAAAACACCCTCAAATAGATAAATCAGCTAGAATCAGCGTTAATTTAATCACAGTACTGCTACTTTTATAGTTTTCCACCCTTATGAGGCGCAATTTTATTGTTTTTACGCCTATAACATTGCATATACAGATAAATTTTTGGATTGAAAACAATTAAGAACACAGGCCAACCTGTATTTATTTCAGTATATATTCAAACATGCTTAGCGATGTGATGTTGGTAAGCATAAATGGTTGGTAAATTTCATAATTGCTTTTCAACATAGGAAATTAGCTGAATTTTAGGAAGTGGCTTTGAGCACTATTGAAAACCTACAGCCTAGAGTTAAGTGTTTAAATAAACGAGTGAGCTTGCACTTTTAACAAGCAAGGAATGATTGTCATATGACATTTAAAGATTTGAATTTAAGCGATACAATATTATCAGCCATTGAAAAGGCAGGATATACCGAAGCCACCCCCATTCAAGCGGGTGCCATTCCACCGGGAATTGAAGGTAAAGATATTTTGGGCATTGCTCAAACCGGTACCGGTAAAACCGCTTCGTTCGTGATCCCTATGCTCTCACGATTGGAAAAAGGACGCGCCCGCGCGCGGATGCCACGCTCCCTGATATTAGCGCCAACGCGAGAGCTTGCCGCCCAAGTGGCAGCTAGCTTTGAAGAACTTGGCACCAATCATAAATATACCTTAGCGTTGCTTATTGGCGGTGTTTCTTTTGCTGAACAAAGCAAAAAGCTTGATCGCGGGGTTGATATTCTCATAGCCACGCCCGGGCGGCTTTTGGATCATTTTGGCCGGGGTAAGATTTTGCTAACAGGCGTAGAAATTTTGGTAATTGATGAAGCTGATCGTATGTTGGATATGGGCTTTATTGATGATATCAAGAAAATTTGTGGGCTGTTGCCTCCGCGCATACAAACCATGTTCTTTTCTGCAACCATGCCGCCTGAAATTCAAAAATTTACAAAAAGCTTTTTAAAAGATCCCGTCAAGATTGAGGTGGCGCGCCAGAGCACCATTGCCAGCACCATCACTCAGCGTTTTCAATCTTGCTCCAAAGATCATAAAGAAAAACGCGCCAAATTTCGTGAGATATTGAAAAATTATACCATCGAGAATGCCATCGTTTTTTGTAATCGCAAGCGTGATGTTGCGATCTTACTAAAATCAATGGAAAAGCACGGGTTTAATGTCAAAGCGCTTCACGGTGATCTTGATCAACGCGAACGCATGGATACGTTAGAACGTTTTAGAAATAATGAAATTACATTTCTTGTGGCTAGTGATGTGGCCGCGCGCGGTCTTGATATCCCTAATGTTGGCCATGTTTTTAATTATGATATCCCCACTCATCCTGAAGATTATGTGCATCGGATTGGACGCACAGGACGAGCGGGCCGGGAGGGTCATGCTGTTTCATTTGTTGGCCCTGGTGAGCAAAAATATTTAGATGCGATTTTATCTCTTTGCAAGATGAGCGCTGAATGGCTTGAAGCTCCAGCTCAAAACTCTCGCGAACAAGATGCTCCGGCAAAAGATCGTTCCGTTGCTTCCAAACCAAAAATGCGCGGCGCTGATAGGAAGAGACCGAACGATCGGGTTAAAAAAACGAAAAAACTTGATGCTCAAAAAGTTGATCATACTAAAGATAGCTTTGATCAACCCCCCCCAAATTCACCGACCAAACCTAAAACTAACCATAAAGAACCCGTTAAAAAAACGAGATCTCAAGGTGATAATCATCAAAACAATTCAATTGTCGGTATGGGAAGCCACACACCAGCATTTTTAAAACGTGCTGTAACCCGGCCAAAAAAACAAAATACAACGTAAATTTTGTCTTTGAATTTCATAATATCTTAAATTTATTGTAATATTAATCTTCGTGTGTACTGATTATGTTGAATAAATTTTGATAAAAAATATCATAAAATATGAGCTGTGTAGTAATTTCTTTAATTTTCAAGAGGGTTTACTTAAAAAATTTATTTTTAAGTAAAAATTGAGATCCCTAGTTCATTCTAGCGAAATTTCAGTTAACGTTTGGGGAATGTAGTGACAAATAACATACCAAAACAACAGCCAGAACGCACTATCTTAGTGGGTGAGAAAGCACTTGGCTTTATCAAGTATAATCAATCTTCTGCAGAACCAACTAACTATGAGCTTTGGTTTAATTATGCTAGTGGCCTCAAACCTGAGTTGAATAAAAAAATTAAAGAACTCTTGGAACAAAGCCCACGTATTTCTCAAGTTCAATTAGATGAACTCTACACCAATTATTTTTTAAAAAATGATGTTGGTAATCGGATGGAAGAGATCGGTTCTAAGGTCTCCCTTGAGTTAAATGAGATAGTGGATATGGTTAGCAGCTCTCTTGCCAACACCGAGAGCTATAGCGAAAGTTTAGAGATCTTCACCAGTGAACTTGCCGATATTAAAGATGAAGGCTCTTTGCGAATGATGATTTCATCAATGGCGGCAGCTACTTTTGAAATGGCCCAAAACAGCAAAGAACTTGAATCTCATTTAGAAAAATCTAAAAACCAAATTACGCAACTTAATTCCAGCATTGAAGTTATTCGCGCAGAATCTATGACGGATGCTTTAACTAGCATTGCCAATCGTAAAAAGTTTGATATTACGATGGATAAGGAATGTTCTTTTGCAAAAGAAGAGGATGAACCTCTTTGTTTGTTGTTGGGTGATATTGATCACTTTAAAAACTTTAATGACACGCATGGACACCAAACAGGTGACCAGGTCTTACGGCTTGTCGCAACTATTTTAAAAGAAAATATGAAGGGACGGGACTTAGCTGCTAGATATGGCGGAGAAGAGTTTGCTATTATCCTTCCTCAAACATCTTTGTCCTCAGCTAAAATTGTTGCTGAGCAAATTCGCAGTGCTGTTTCGAATAAAGAACTTATAAAAAAATCAACTGGTGTTAACCTTGGACGTATTACATTGTCCATTGGGGTTGCACAATTTAACGACCAAGATGATGTTCATTCACTTATAGCGCGCGCTGATAAGTGTCTTTATGCAGCTAAAGATGCCGGCCGTAATAATGTGCAAACAGAAGAAGATCACATGTCCTCTGATGCAGCTGCACCTGAAGAGAAACCGCAACTTAACGTTGCTGGCAATGGCAATGGTTTAGCCTAAAGCGGGTTATGAAATTATCAATGAGGATTGCCCCTCTGCGCTTTATACTTTTTAAGAAAGCGAAGATTCATCATTACCAAAGTGGTCGGTTTTCTCTCATAATTTATTTTGTAATCGATGAGAACTGAGCGGCTTGCTCGCTGGTTAACGGGGTAATCTCGACAGATTCACCACAACCACATGCACTGGTTTGATTGGGGTTATTGAACACAAAACCTGATGAGAGTTTTGACACTTCATAATCCATTTCAGTGCCGAGTAAGAATAAAATAGCTTTGGGGTCAATTACGACTTTAACACCTTTATCTTCAACCACATCTACACCTGGTTCTATGCTATTGGCATAGTCTAGGGTGTATTCCATCCCGGCGCAGCCCCCATTTTTCACGCCAATTTTAAGACCGGCGATGGGAGTTTGTGAGGCTTCAATGATTGTATGCACACGATCGGCTGCTTTTTGCGTTAGTGTCATCACTTTTGGTAGTTCTTTGATCATCAAATCCCTCCTTTAAAATAAGTTAAGCGCAAACCGAGCTTCTTCTGACATCATTGACATGTCCCAGGGCGGATCGAACGTCAATGCAACTTTGGCTTTTTTAACACCATCAACCTTCACAACCGCATTAACCACCCATTCTGGCATTTCACCGGCCACTGGGCAACCAGGTGAGGTTAGTGTCATGTCAACATGAACTGAGCGATCATTGTTAATCTCTACAGTATAGATAAGACCTAGTTCATAAATATCAACAGGGATCTCTGGATCATAAACGGTCTTGATGGCAGCTATAATATCGGCCCGAATGCGATCTAGCTCCTCTTTAGGGATCGGAGGGAAGTCCTCATCATTCCCCTGATCACTGGGCTGATCACTGCTCTGATCGCTGGCCTCATGATCAACGGTTTGCGCGTTTAGAGCTGCATTTGCCTGCGCGGTTTCATTATTTAAGACCGCTTTTTCATCATTATTATTTTGTTCACTCATCAAACAATCCTTACCCGAAAAAGGCGTGCGCTTTTTCCAAAGCGGTTACCAACTGATCTATATCATTGCGTGTATTGTACATTGCTAGAGACGCTCTGCATGTTGATGTCACATCAAATCGGGCCAAAAGAGGCTCTGCGCAATGGGTGCCTGCACGTACAGCTACACCTGAGCGGTCAATAAGCGTGCTGACATCGTGGGCGTGAACACCCTCCATGGCAAAAGAAAATATACCGCCTTTGTCTTTGGCTGTACCGATTAAGTCTATGAACTTAAGTTGCGATAGAGCTTGCGTCGCATAATTTGTTAAGCTTGCCTCGTAGGCGGCAATGTTTTCACGCCCGATTGTCTCGACATAGTCAATAGCAGCCCCCAGACCAATAGCTTGGACAATGGGCGGTGTTCCGGCTTCAAACCGGTGCGGGCTTTGACCGTATGTCACGCAATCCGTGCTCACTGTATCTATCATCTCGCCGCCGCCCAAAAAGGGAGGGAGGCTATTTAACAACTCTTGTTTGCCATATAGAACGCCGATGCCGGAAGGGCCGTAAAGCTTATGCCCGGTGAAGACATAAAAATCAACACCAAGGTCCCTTACATCTACGGGCATGTGAACAACGGCTTGACTGCCGTCAACCAATATTTTGATGCCGCGGGCATGGGCTAACTCGACGATTTGTTTAATCGGTACCACAGTGCCCAACACATTTGACATCTGTGTTATGGCGATGAGTTTGGTGCGCTCGTTTAGCAGTGCTTCAAACTCTTCGATGAGAAAATTGCCTTCATCATCAACGGGAGCCCATTTCAAAACAGCTCCTTTGCGTTCGCGCAAGAAATGCCAGGGTACAATGTTGGAGTGGTGCTCCATTATCGATAGGATAATTTCATCGCCCTGCCCGATCTCATCTAAGCCCATTGCATAGGCAATGGTGTTAATCGCTTGGGTAGCATTTTGGGTAAAGATGATTTCTTCGTCAGACCCTGCATTGATAAATTTTTGTACCGTTTTACGCGCTTGTTCAAAATGCTCTGTTGCCGTATTGGATAGGTAATGCAAACCACGGTGCACATTGGCATAGTCATGGCTGTATGCATTTTGAATGACATCTAGCACAGCTGTCGGCTTTTGAGCAGAAGCACCATTATCAAGATAGACCAAAGGCTTGCCATAGACTTGCCGCGA
This sequence comes from Hyphomicrobiaceae bacterium, assembly GCA_021775775.1. Classification (GTDB taxonomy): domain Bacteria; phylum Pseudomonadota; class Alphaproteobacteria; order Rhizobiales; family HXMU1428-3; genus HXMU1428-3. The sequence continues at coordinate 7,380 of JAJFHF010000181.1, read as the reverse complement.
TAATATCGGGAAATCTTGGCGGATCGCTTCCACGTCATACTTATTTTCAGCCAAATCTAACAATGGACTTACCATCTCCTTGTAATTGCCTTTAAGCCTGATTGTACCATGCAACGGCATGATCAATCATCATTTCGCGTACTTGTTCATTCTCGACCAATTCAAAAGCTTCACCAACAAAGGCTTGGATCAACAGTGCGCGCGCTTGTGCATCTTCGATACCGCGTGCTTTGAGATAAAATAATAGTTCATCATCAATTTGGCCCGTGGTTGCGCCATGACCGCACAATACATCATCAGCATATATTTCTAATTCAGGCTTTGAATCAAACTCTGCATGCTCAGAGAGCAACAAGGCCTTGCTCATCATCTCGCCGTCAGTTTTCTGGGCGCCTGGTTGAACGATTACTTTGCCTTGGAACACCGCTTGGGCTGTGCCATCTAGCACTGTTTTAAACAGCTCACGGCTTTCACAGCCTACCGCATCATGATCCATGACCAATGTCATATCGGCATGAGACATCCCGTTCAGCAAGGCAACCCCTGAAATGTCAGCTTTGGCCTCATCTCCTTCATAGCGCATATAAATTTGATTGCGAGTGATGCCACCATTTAGTGTAAATTGGAAAAATTTATAATCTGTTTCCTTGCCCAATTTCCCACTGACATTCGCTAAATGAACGCTGTCAGATGTATCTTTTGTAAATTTCACATGGCTTACTTGAGCCCAATCGCCAATCATAAGTTCTGTGACAATGTTGGCTTGTAGACTTACGTCTTGATTTAAAGAAATGTGGGTTTCGATGATCTCAACTTTAGCGGCCGCACCAATGTCAAAATAAAGACGGCTGGCAAAAGAAGAGGCCTTCATGTTGGTGTTTGCAAATATGATATGAACCGGTTTATCCAATTTAGCTTTCTCAGCCAAACGAAGCGCCACGCCGCCTTGCATGGTGACAAGATTAAGCGCCTGGATTGCATCACGGTCTTGGCCCAAATTATCGCCAAGCCCTTCAAGCCAAGGGCTTGCGTCCTTTAAACCATCAGTCAGCGGCAAGAGTTCCACATCAGAACCGATCGCATCATCTGAGAGGTCTGCGTTAAAGACGCCATCGACCAATACCAATCTATGTGCCTCTAATGTTGCCAGTGTAGCTCCCAGCGCTTCATTTAAAGCTGTTGTGCTTGGCGGTGTTTGGCTTGAGGCTTTTGGATAAAGGCTTTTCAGGCCTGATTTTAAATCTGTATATTTCCATTCCTCAACACGGCGATGAGGCAATCCTAGTGAAATAAATTCATCGCGTGCCTGGTCTTGACGAGCTGTAAACCAAGATGGCCCTTCAATGGATGGCGTTTGGCATAGGTCAATCAAGCCTGATTCAGCCGGTGTTCTAACGAGTTCCATGTTCTATTATTCCTTACGCTGCGTCTTCGTCATATTCGGCATAGCCAGATTCTTCAAGCTCGAGGGCCAGTTCTTTCCCACCGGTTTTTACAATCTTGCCGTCAGACATCACGTGAACTTTGTCGGGCACAATATAATTTAACAAGCGTTGATAGTGGGTGATGACAAGCATTGAACGATCCGGCCCGCGCAGGGCGTTGACACCTTCAGAGACAATGCGCAATGCATCAATATCGAGCCCACTGTCTGTTTCATCAAGAATGCACATACCTGGATTTAAGAGCGCCATTTGCAAAATTTCCATGCGCTTTTTCTCGCCGCCGGAAAAGCCCACATTCAGACCGCGTTTGAGCATCTCTGGCTTGACTGCCAATTGTTTGGCCTGGCTTTGAATGAGCTTCATCATGTCTGGAATGGATAGCTCTTCTTCATCACGCGCCTTGCGTACTGAGTTAATGGCTGTGCGCAAAAACGTCATGGTGGCGACGCCTGGAATTTCTATAGGATATTGAAAGGCCAGAAAGACACCGGCGGCAACGCGCTCAGCTGGGTCCATCTCTAAGATACTTTCCCCATTCCAAAGAATATCGCCTTTGGTGATGTCATAATCATCTTTACCAGCAATCACATAGGATAGGGTTGATTTGCCCGAGCCATTTGGCCCCATAATGGCGTGAACTTCGCCCTTTGGCACTGTTAAATCGATGCCATTGAGGATCGGTTGCCCTTCAACTTCTACATGTAAATTTTTAATCTCTAACATATTTTCTTTCCGTCATATTTTGTTCGCCGCAGTGGCGACTTGATATATTTGTTTGTTTAACTTTTAACCAACGGAGCCTTCAAGGCTAATGCCGATCAGCTTTTGGGTTTCAGCCATAAATTCCATGGGTAATTGTTGGATCACTTCTCTGGCAAAGCCATTGACGATTAAGGCTACAGCCTCTTCTTCATTTAGGCCGCGCGCTTGGGCGTAAAACATCTGGTCGTCTGATATTTTTGAGGTGGTGGCTTCATGCTCAAAGGTGGCTGATGAATTTTTTGCCTCTATATAAGGCACGGTGTGGGCCGAGCATAAATCACCGATCAGCAGACTGTCACATTGGGTGAAATTGCGGGCCTGGCTGGCCTTGCGGTGGGCTGAGACCAGCCCGCGATAGGTGTTTGACGATTTTCCCGCCGAGATGCCTTTTGAGATGATCCGGCTCGACGTGTTTTTGCCAAGGTGCACCATCTTGGTGCCGCTATCCACTTGTTGCATGCCATTTGAAATGGCGATTGAATAAAATTCGCCCTGGCTGTTGTCACCGCGCAAAATGCAACTTGGGTATTTCCATGTGATGGCTGAGCCTGTTTCCACTTGGGTCCATGAGATTTTTGAGTTTTTGCCTCGACAATCGCCGCGCTTGGTCACGAAGTTAAACACTCCGCCTTTGCCATCTTTATCGCCTGGGTACCAGTTTTGAACGGTGGAGTATTTTATCTCAGCATCATCCAAAGCGATCAGTTCCACTACAGCTGCGTGCAGTTGGTTTTCATCGCGCATCGGGGCTGTGCACCCTTCCAGATAGCTAACATAAGACCCTTTGTCGGCGATGATGAGCGTGCGCTCAAATTGACCGGTGTTTTCTTCGTTGATGCGGAAATAAGTCGATAGCTCCATGGGGCAACGAACGCCTGGTGGGATATACACAAAGCTGCCATCTGAAAACACAGCTGAATTTAGCGTTGCATAAAAATTATCTGACTTTGGGACAACTGTGCCTAGATATTTTTGGATCAATTCAGGATGCTCGCGCATGGCTTCTGAAATGGAGCAAAAAATCACGCCTGCCTTGGCCAACTCATCTTTAAAGGTGGTGACAACGGAGACACTGTCAAACACCGCGTCAATCGCGACACGGGCTCCTTCTACACCGGCTAGCACGGCCTGTTCTTTTAGAGGAATGCCTAATTTGGCGTAGGTCTCTAACAATTCAGGGTCAACTTCATCAAGGCTTTTTGGGCCTTCCGTAGATTTGGGGGCCGCGTAATAGTAGAGATCTTGAAAATCTGGTTTTTTGTAGGTTAGGTTGGCCCATTCAGGCTCAGCCATGGTTTTCCAGCGCTCGAAGGCATCCAAGCGCCACTCAAGCATCCAGGCAGGCTCTTCTTTCTTTTCAGATATGAACCGAACGATGTCTTCGTTCAAACCCTTTGGGGCTTTGACCATTTCAATATCGGTCGTGAAGCCATATTTATATTTATCAACGTCGATGTCTTTAACTTGTTCGACTGTTTCTTTTACTGCTGCCATTATTGCCTCCGATGGGCTTACTTTAATTTTTCTTAAAATTCAAAATTGTCTAAATAGAAGGAGTTGGTTTTACGCCGCCTTACCTCCTGGTATGCTACTGGCTTTGGTTTGTTCATAAATTTTTTGCCAGGCTTTTAAAAATCCGTTTATGTCGCTTTTGGTTGTTTGGTTGCCCAATGAGATACGAAGGGCAGCAAAGCTTAAGTCTGGGGCGACGCCCATTGCTTTTAAAACATGTGATTGCTCTACCTTGCCGGAAGAACAAGCTGACCCTGATGAGATGGACACACCGGACAGGTCCATTTGAATCACTTGGGTTTCAGCCGAGAAGCCGGGAACCGCAAAACAACAAACATTAGGGAGCCTTTCTTGATCTTGCCCAAAAATTACGCAATCTGGCGAGATCTCTTTTAGACCTTGTTCTAACTCATTACGAAGAGCTGTTGTTTGGTCTTGATCTTTTTGTTGGTTCTCTTTTAGGGCCGCTATCGCTGCGCCAAAACCGATGATTCCTAAAACGTTTTCTGTACCACCACGCCGTTTGAGCTCTTGACCACCACCAGCGACCAACGGATCACGTAGAATGATTGAGGTATCTTTTAAAACCAAAGCACCGACACCTTGTGGCCCGCCAATTTTATGAGCTGACAGTGAAATTAGATCAGCTGATAACTCTGGCCAGGCAAGTGGTCGTTTGCCCAGCGCTTGCACACAATCTGAATGAAGCAAGCCGCCTGCGTCCTGCACAATTTTAGCTAACTCAGCAAGGGGCTGGACGATGCCAGTTTCATTGTTCGCCGCCATGCAAGATACAAGTATGGGAGCCGAGCCTGGGCTTATGGTTTGTGCTTGATCTTGATCGCCGCTCATCTCGTTGAGCTGGCCTTCTAACCAGCTAAGATCTATTTGCCCTTGGCTTGTGACAGGGATCACCGTGATCATTTCAGGCGCAAAGCGCATGCCGTTTAACACCGATGGGTGCTCAATGGCATTGACATAGAGGCGGATATCTTTTTGCATCGCCCTTGGAAACAATGAGGGGGTCAGACCCAGATTGTTGGCTTCTGTGCCGCCTGATGTCCAGATCACATCTTGAGGGCGCGCGCCAAGGAAGCTAGCAACTTGTTCGCGTGCGTCTTCAATTGCGCCCCTTATGGTGCGCCCGGTTTGATGCACGGAGGATGGGTTACCAAACAGTTCTAACCCTTTGATCATTGCCGCTTTGACACTCTCTAACATTGGTGCCGAGGCATTATAATCTAAGTAAATGCGTTCACTCATGGCGCTATATCTCCCCTGGGTGACATGTCAAAAATATGTTCTTTGACAGGGGATAGTAAGACATCATGCAAGGTGGTTGATTGTAAAAATTGCGCGATATGTTCGCTCAAATCTTGCCAAAGACCGTGGGTTAAACACGGGTTACCAGCAACGCAACCGCCCACCTCTTCCAATGAGCATCTGGTCATCTGCACGGGTTCATCAACGGCTTGCATAATTTCAAAAATGGAAATTTCTTTTGGCGTTCGGGCCAATATATAGCCGCCACCTGGCCCACGACTGCTTTGTACCAGGCCACCACGGCGCAAATGCATAAAGATCTGTTCTAGATAGGTTTGCGAGATATGTTGTCGCTCAGCCACAGAGGCGATAGAAATAGGTTGTCCTAAATCCGTATCAAGCCCTGAACGCGCTAAATCTGCCATGGCCATGACAGCATATCTACCTTTTGAACTTAATTGCATGGTAAGCACACCACCCTTTAAGACCTTGTGAACAGACGGTTTTTCAGTCTGAATTGTTGTTTTGGAAGTTCAATGATGGCTGATAGGCCCCATTTTTCCCTTTAAAACACTGAAAACCAGAATATTTAACTGGATTTTATGATCGCAAGTCTGGTAATTTGAAATCATTCTAAACTAGAAATAAAATTCTTGAGTGCAGAAGTCAAGTATTCTCTTTTTAAACTTGTCGTAAGTTTCTTTTTCGCATTGTCTAAAGTGGCCTTTAAAAATACTTTGGCTTTCTCAAATGAACTTGCTAGGTTCATATTCCTACATAATCAACCCAATCCATTGAGATTGTGTCTAAAGACAAAAGCTCAACAATTTTAATTGGACAGAAATCAAGTCAATTATGCCTGAAGTCATCATTAATGGTCCCGCTGGGCGCCTAGAAGCCCGCTATCATCATAATAATATTACAGATTCACCGATTGCCATTCTTTTGCATCCGCATCCGCAATTTGGTGGAACGATGAACAATCAGATTGTTTACAATCTCTATTATAATTATGTGGCACGTGGTTTTTCTGTATTGAGATTTAATTTTCGCTCCGTTGGTCGCAGCCAAGGTGTGTTTGATAATGGCCCTGGCGAATTGGCTGACGCTGCCTCTTGTCTTGATTGGCTGCAAACGCAAAACCCTGATAGCCGCACCTGTTGGATTGCTGGGGCCTCTTTTGGGGCTTGGATTGCGATGCAACTTCTTATGCGCCGGCCTGAGATTGATGGTTTTATCTCTGTTGCCCCGCCTGCCAATCTTTATGATTTTAGTTTCTTAGCGCCGTGTCCGTCTTCTGGTTTGATTGTTAATGGTGAGGCGGATCGGGTTGCCCCTTGTCAATCGGTTGAAGATTTGGTGAGCCGGTTGAAAACCCAAAAAGGCATTGTGATTACGCATGATGTGCTGAAAGGTGCCAATCATTTCTTTGAAGGGCAAATGGATGCTCTGATGGGCTCTATGAACGCTTATCTTGATAGCCGGCTTGGTGTGACAACGCCGTTAAAGATTGAAAGCGATGGCTAAAGAGCGAAGGCGAAGAAATGAGATTTTGTGAAAGGTGAGTTACTTTGTCAATATCCTATCATGAACCTCTCTATCGTCCTCCCAGCGAGGGACGCAACTTAATCGTTCAAGCAACACTTGGCTGTTCATTTAATCGGTGCACCTTTTGCTCTATGTATAAGAGTAAGAGCTATCAGGTGCGGCCGCTGGCGCAGGTGTTTGCAGATATTGATCAGCTAGCTGATGAGTTTCCAGGTGCGGATCGGATCTTTTTAGCCGATGGTGACGCGCTGGTTTTGCCAACCGATCATCTGGTATCATTGCTCGATTATCTGGCAACAAAATTTCCCGAACTAACCCGTGTGTCATGTTATGCCACACCAAAGAACCTGCTGGATAAATCTGCCCAAGAATTGGGTTTGTTGCGCGATAAGGGCTTAAAGCTGGTTTATCTGGGGGTTGAATCAGGTTCCAACCTTATCTTGAAACGGATCATCAAGGGGGCGAGCCAAAAAACTCATATAGAGGCCATTGAGCGCGCGAAAGCGGCGAACATAAAGGTCTCGGCAACGGTTATTTTGGGGCTTGGGGGACGCGAAAATTGGCGCGACCATATTGAGGGCACGGCTGAATTGATCAATATCGCCCCACCGACTTATCTTTCCACATTGCAGCTTACGCTTGATGACGCCTCTTATGAAGATTTTATGAAAACGCAACCAGAGGATTTTACCTTTCAAGATGATATGGGGATATTAGAAGAGCAAGAGCAGTTGTTATCCCTTCTGGATCCTCAGCGGCCGGTGATTTTTAGATCTAACCATGCCTCTAACTGTTTGGCCTTGGCTGGAAATCTGCCGCGAGACCGGGACAGGTTACTGGGTCAGATTGA
>JAJFHF010000019.1 GCA_021775775.1 Hyphomicrobiaceae bacterium | reverse complement strand
CGGGTCTTGTTCTTTAATATGGTTTGTTCAGGTAATATAATTTGCATTCTTTTTTGTTGCCTCGTAATCTTGGGTCTAATTTAAGGATGCTATGCCAGCATTGAATTGAACAATTGAAAGGCAGATTGTGGTTATGGCCATTTTACCCAAACGTGATTTTTGGCGTGCCGCCTGGAGCGGTTTTTCCCTTAAATGTCCCAAATGTTCAAAAGGTGACATCTTTGGAAAATTTTTAAAAGTGAATGACAATTGCCCCGCGTGCGGCGAAGCTTTGCACCATCACAGAGCTGATGATGCGCCCCCCTATTTTACCATTTTTATTGTTGGACATATTACCATTCCACTTATGATAGCGATGGAGCTACTTTATCGCCCCTCTCTTTGGGTCCATTCCTTGATTTGGTTGCCTCTAACGCTTGCTCTTTGTTATTGGCTGTTGCCTCGCATTAAAGGGGCATTGATTGGCATTCAATGGGCTGTTCACATGCATGGGTTTGACCCCAATCATGATGAAGCAAAAGAATTTGGTGGCCATTCTTCTCCATAAGTTTTCTTAGCATGTTTTGGTTTAGATATTGATGTTTGATCGTCTTGCTCATCTAAATAACGTCGACCGCTCGGGGGATCATAACGTGATCACACCGCGCGATGCTGCTAGCCTGCTGATTGTTGATCGATGTGAGGGCACTTATAAAGTGTTGATGGGACAGAGGCCAAAACATGCTGGATTCATGCCTGATGTTTTCGTGTTTCCAGGCGGTGGTGTTGAACCTATTGATCATGATAGAGCCGCTGGTGCCTGGCCTCATTTAACGCGATATATCGGGGAACAGCATGATGACCATCCGCCCGCTTTTCATATAACTTTATTGGCTTGCGCTTTACGAGAAACGTTTGAAGAAACGGGGCTCGATGTGCTTGAGCTCTTATCTGCACACGACAAGAAAGTGAGCATCTCAGTACCCTCATCATTGCAGTGCATTGAAGGAGATGATTGGAGGGTTTTGTTAGAGAAATTTATTTATCTCAGCCGAGCGATTACCCCTCCTTCGCGGCCAAAGCGTTTTGATACACGGTTTTTTGTTATTGAGATTAGCGGCCATCAAAAGCTTGAATTTTTTGACACGTCTGAATTAAGTGGGCTGGTGTGGGTAACGTTTGAAGAGGCGCTTGGCTTAAAGCTTCATGCCATGACAAGGGTCATTCTTGAAGATTTAAATGATTATATGAAACAATTTAACCAAGGTGTTCAGCCCGTTGCAATTTCATTTTATCATATGATTAAAGATAAATTCTTGTGTGAGAAGTTAGTTTCGTCATCTAACTCTTGACACGAGCTCAAACTAACGGCATGTTCCACTCAACTTGTAAAGATCCCCACGTTTGATTGGGATGAACTAATAACATTTCTTTTGTAAGACTGATTTTTAAAGGCAATTGACTATGGCGAAGCCGACCACACAAAAAATTAAACTATTAAGTACTGAAGGTACTGGTTTTTATTACGTTACCAAAAAAAATGCACGTACGATGACTGAAAAGCTTGTCATGAAAAAATATGACCCGGTAGCTCGTAAGCACGTAGAGTTTAAAGAAGCAAAAATTAAATAAGTGCGTTCATAGCCCTCAATGATATATGGGGGCTTTTTTCATTGTATTAATTATATTTAAAATTTGGTTTAAAAAGCAGCTAGCCTCGCAACATAACGGTAGCGGGGTGAAACCGAAGTCGCGAGACTAGCCTTTGTCAAATGAACCAAAGAGGGCCTATGGTCATTTGACTTAGAGGTCGACCAGAACCGGAGTAACGAGGAGGCCACTCTAACCGATTACCAGCCGACCGCACCCAACGGAACCAGGAGATGCGGCGGTACCTGTAACATCCCGCTGGGATTTACTAAGACGAAGCTGATGATGCTAGAAATGGGTGCAAGTATATTTATACACTTTGTAACACCGCTTTTGCAATTCAACCCGCCTTGTATTCTTTAAATCCACTATCCTTTAAATCCACCTAGAACATTTGTTGCTCTTATATTTATTTTCATGACTGTTTATCAGTCATTTAAGAAAAATATAAGCTATTCGTATTCTAACTGGTTTATTCCTATTGCATAGCCTCATTATAGCCTATTGAATGAGGAATGCGTATTGATAAAGTAACCAAAACGGGCCACAAATCAATCATTAGAATTCATTTAATAGCGACATTTTAATATCATTGTAAAGAAAAATGGTAAATTCAAGGTGATTTCTTGTTAATAACATTAGGGGTAAGGTTGTTTTTTTGGGCAAATCAGTATTCTGATTTTTTTCATAAAAATCAGAATACTACAAAGATGTTATCGATTTAGCTTATAACTGCATATCTTCGATTCAAGCGGCGTCCGCTGCTACGCGGTTTCGGCCGTCTCTTTTGGCACAATATAATGCTTTATCTGCCTTTTTAAGTAATTCTTCTATGGTTGTTATCTTGTCATCAATTGATGATAGACCAATACTTGTGGTTATCTCCAAAGGCTTGTCAACATGAGACGCGCCAAAAACTTCTTTTTCAATTGATTTGCGCAAACGCTCGGCCACTTTATAGCATTCCGTTAAGTTCGTATCTGGCATAACAATGACAAATTCTTCTCCGCCTATCCGGCAAGCTAGGTCGACGCCTCTGATATTTGTCCGAATGCGCCGTGCAAATTCTTTTAGCACATGATCGCCCACATCATGACCATGGCTATCATTAACAGATTTAAAATAATCAATGTCTGTCATTAATATTGACAATGGGCGGCTTGAGCTTTTGGCTTCATCAAATAATGTTTTTAGATGATTTTCCAGATAATGGCGGTTATGCAAACCGGTAAGCGAATCTGTTATGGCGAGTTCGACCTTGGTTTCCAAACAATTGCGCAAATAGTCCGCGTATTTTTTACGTCTAACTTGCGTATTGGTTCTGGCCATCATCTCATTTACGCAGATGGGACGTACCATATAATCGTTCACACCCATATCGAGGCCGCGCATTAAACGGGCTTTATCATCAGGATTAACGATGATTAACAATGGCAGATTTCTTGTCCGCTCTAGCGAGCGAACTTGGCCACATAAACGCAAGCCATCCACACCATCTAAGTCAAGGCTTACAATAACTAAATCAAAATCTTGCTCAGCGAGTTTAAAGAGGGCCTCTTGAGGGTTTGGCTCTACTTGGACCATATGTTGTTGCGATAAAATATCAACCAAACGCTGTGACGAGCGAGGCTGATCTTCCACTATGAGAATATTACCTTGCCACTTCTTTTGAGAAAAAATGGGTATGTTTTTGTCTCCAAAACCAATTTCACTACCGGTTTTAGCCCGCATGCTCATTTCATCGGTGAGCATTTTTAATCTTGTTAAATTTTTCACGCGGGTAATTAATGCCACATCATCAACAGGCTTGGTCAGAAAATCATCTGCCCCAACCTTGAGACCTTTTATTCGGTCTGCTGGACTATCAAGAGCTGTGACCATGATAACTGGAATATGCTGGGTGGCTGCATTAGACTTTAGACATTCGCATACTTCAAAACCATCCATCCCCGGCATCATCACATCAAGGAGAATAATATCTATCCGTTCGTTCTCACATAGCTCCAATGCGTCTGGACCATTTGAAGCTGTAAAGATTTCAAAATACTCTGCACTCAAACGCGCTTCAAGCAACTTTACATTTGCTTTGATATCGTCAACCACTAATACCCGTGCGGTCATTTTACTATTACCTCTTACCCATCCAAATTTACTTAATCAACTGTCCTATTGTTTCCAGAAAATGAGTGACTGAAATGGGTTTTGAAATATACCCCTCACAGCCTCCTTCTCTGATGCGTTCTTCATCGCCTTTCATAGCAAAGGCGGTAACTGCGACAACAGGAATATCACGCAATTTCACATCATCTTTTAGCATGCGGGTTACTTCTAAACCTGACACTTCTGGTAGTTGAATATCCATCAAAATGAGATCTGGCATATGAAGCGCTGCCAACTCTAGCGCGTCTGTTCCATTTCTTGTTTGCACGGTATTATAGCCATTTGCATCCAATAAATCATGAAACAGTTTCATATTTAGTTCATTATCTTCTACTATCAGAATGGTCTTAGACATACTTGTTTGCACCTTTAAGGGTGCTCCTTTGTTCATTTGAACGTTTTGTGAGGCTTAATCTTTACTTTTATAAAGCTCAAAAAAGTCCAAACAAACTAAAATACACAAAACTTATCTGACATTTAAGCTTAAATCAGTAAAATAAGCGTTTAAAATTCTTAGAATTTTCATAATAATTCATCATTAACCTTGTTTGCGAGCAAAAAGATGACAATACCTTTTTCACCTATCAATACACAATATGCAGCCCTGATTGCTGTTAAATCTTTGGCTTTTATCTCTCAATCTGAACAAGAAATGGAAAAATTCTTATCTCAAAGCGGTGTTAGCATTGCTGATGTGATTCGTTTAAAGGAAAATTTATCTTTTTTAAATGGGGTTCTTGATTTCGTAAGTGCGGATGAGAGCTTATTGTTGTCTATTTGCGCCAGTGAAGGGATTGAGCCTGAGGTGATTGAAAAATCAAGGCTGCATTTATCACAACATGAGACATGATTTGAAGGCTTAAGCTTTATGAAAGTGCATATTGGGGTTGACTTGGGAGGCACCAAAATTTTAGCTGAGGCTTTATCTGAGCACGGAGATTGCCTTGCTTCTTATCGCATTCCGACCCCGCGGCATGATTATACAGCCCTATTAAACTCGATTTGTCAGTTGGTATCTCAACTTGAGGACGAGCTACAACTTAACGCCCCTGTCGGTATAGGAATGCCGGGTTCTATTTTATCCAGCACTGGCTTGGTTCAAAATGCCAATAGCACTTGGTTGAATGGCAAACCGTTTGGCACAGATATTTCAAAAATTTTGAACCGTGAGGTTAGGCTGGCTAATGACGCCAACTGTTTTGCTTTGTCTGAAGCGAGTGATGGTGCAGCGCACGAGGCCCGTTCTATGTTTGGGGTTATTATGGGAACGGGGGTTGGAGGCGGCCTTGTTGTGAATGGGCACTTGATTAATGGTCCGCGCTCTATTGGCGGCGAGTGGGGACATTGCAGCCTGCCTTTTGCGACAGCCAATGAAGCTGAACTGGCCGACCCTTGTTGGTGCGGCCAAAAAGGGTGTATTGAAAGCTGGATCTCTGGTCCCGCATTGGTTGCTCATTACAATAAGGGGGCTTCCCACCAGGTTAAATCCGTTGAGGAGCTTGTTGAGCTTTCTTTGTTGGGCGATAAAGCAGCGCGGCGCGCTTTTGAGTTACATACAGACAAAACAGCACGGGCCCTTGCAATGGTTGTTAATATATTTGACCCTGAGATGATTGTACTGGGGGGCGGATTATCTGACCTTGATCATTTTTATGAGCAATTACCGTCTCTTATGCAGCCGTTTCTCTTTTCAGATGAAAGCAATCTGATTGATATTCGCCGGCCTAAATTTGGTGCAACCAGCGGTGTTAGAGGGGCTGCACGGCTATGGCCTTTTTAAGTCATTTTCAAAGCTTCTGGTTTATCTTATGGTGCGTTACCTAAAACTTGTTTTAACTGTAAAACTCTTTAGACAAATTCTATCTCACTCCCCTGTGCCGTTCATGTCAGGAACCAAGCTAAAAATGTTTGCAAAGGTAAATAATGACCCAAATTTTGAACTCAGCTGAGGATGAACCAAAGCCTGCGCCAGATAGTGCCAGTTGTGGAGCTCCTTCTTTGTTAGCAAATGCGCCCTCTAGCGTTGAATTTGGTAAACTGCGCAAACGGTTGATCCGAAAAACACGTGAAGCTATGGATGCTTATGCAATGGTCAGCCCTGGTGCCAAATGGTTGGTGTGCCTCTCTGGGGGGAAAGATAGTTATGGGCTTTTAACTTTGTTGCTTGATCTTCAATGGCGCGGGCTGTTGCCGGTCGAGTTGGTTGCCATGAATCTTGATCAAAAACAGCCTGGTTTTCCCTCTCACATTCTGCCTGACTTTTTTGAAAAACATAATATTTCTTATCATATTGAGACCCAGGATACGTATTCCATTGTGACCGACAAAGTTCCTGAGACGAAAACATACTGTTCGCTCTGTTCGCGATTGCGCCGGGGCATTATTTATTCTTGTGCCAAACGTTTGGGGTGTGACACCGTTGTGCTTGGCCATCACCGCGAAGATGTTTTAGAGACTTTTTTGTTGAATTTGTTTTTTGGGGCCAAGCTGGCGGCTATGCCACCAAAGCTACTCACTGATGATGGCACCCTTAATCTTATCCGTCCCTTGTGCACAGTGGCAGAGGTAGATTTAGAGAAATTTTCAAAGGCTTTGGATTTTCCTATTATCCCTTGTGATTTATGCGGTAGCCAAGATGGGCTACAACGCCAACAAATGAAAGACTTGCTTAAGGGATGGGAGCAAACGCGCCCTGGAACGAAGGATATGATGCTGAAGGCTATGGGGAACATTCGCCCCTCTCAGATGTTGGATCAAAGTTTGTTTGATTTTTCTAACCTTCATCCTCATGTCTCCCCTGGCAGCAAATAAGCGAAAATTGGCTTAAAACTTGTTTTGAAGGATTTTTAGCCAGATCTCATTCAAATCCCCTTGCTCAAGAGCGTGCCTTAACGTATATCCATCTTAACACATGGCACATACTTAACTTGACTGAAATAAGGGGCTTTTATGAGCAAAATTAAAGTTGAAAATCCGGTTGTAGAACTTGATGGCGATGAGATGACACGCATTATTTGGCAATTCATCAAAGATAAGCTCATCCATCCTTACCTTGATATTGATTTGCACTATTATGATTTGGGTGTGGAAGAACGCGACCGCACTGACGATCAAATCACCATTGATTCAGCTGAAGCGATTCAAAAATATGGGGTGGGTGTTAAGTGTGCGACCATTACGCCTGATGAGGATCGGGTTAAAGAATTTAATCTTAAACAAATGTGGCGCTCGCCTAATGGCACGATCCGAAATATTTTGGGCGGTGTCGTTTTTCGTGAACCAATTATCTGCCAAAATGTGCCTCGTCTTGTGCCCGGTTGGACATCTCCTATCGTGGTTGGCCGCCATGCGTTTGGTGATCAATATAAAGCCACCGACTTTCTTGTGCCTGGTAAAGGCAAACTGACCATGAAGTTTGAAGGGGAAGATGGTACACTTATCGAAAAAGAGATTTTTGATTATCCTGCCAGCGGCGTTGCGATGGGCATGTATAATTTAGATGAGTCTATTCGTGATTTTGCGCGCGCTTGCATGAATTATGGCATTAATCGCAAATGGCCGGTTTATCTTTCAACGAAAAACACCATTTTGAAAGCTTATGATGGGCGCTTTAAAGATCTTTTCCAAGAGGTTTTTGAAGCGGAATTTGCGGGTAAATTTAAAGATGCCGGCATCACCTATGAGCACCGCTTAATCGATGACATGGTCGCGTGTGCGCTTAAATGGTCTGGTAAATTTATCTGGGCGTGTAAAAATTATGATGGTGATGTTCAATCTGACACTGTGGCACAAGGGTTTGGCTCGCTTGGGCTCATGACCTCTGTGTTGATGACACCGGATGGGAAAACTGTTGAAGCGGAAGCCGCGCATGGCACGGTGACACGCCACTACCGTTTGCACCAGGAAGGCAAAGAGACATCAACGAACTCCATTGCCTCTATCTTTGCTTGGACGCGCGGGCTTGCGCACCGGGCCAAGCTGGATGACAATGCTGAATTGGCTAAGTTTGCTTTGACCATTGAGAAGGTCTGTGTTGATACGGTTGAATCTGGGCACATGACCAAAGATTTGGCCTTGCTTGTCGGGCCTGATCAGCAGTGGCTCTCAACGACAGGATTCTTAGACAAAATTGATCAAAATTTACAAAAAGCAATGGGCGCTTAAATTGGCCCTTAAATAAAATAAAAGTGGCGCTTGTGAGCGCCGCTTTTATTTCCCTCGCAATAGGGATGTGGTCTACCACTTCTGTCTCATATATTTTTTCAGAAAATTTCTAATCACTTGCTACGCGGTTTTCAGATACTTGACGAATATGATTGTCCATCCGCTCATTTTTTCGCAGCAAATATTCAAAATCATCTTGATCTAATTGCAGCAATTCACAATCGCTCATTGCTCGTGCCGTTGTTTGATATTCACTTTTTGATAGCAAGCCAGCTTCCCCAAAAAAATCTCCTGTTGTCAGCTCTTGGCGTTCTTTGCCATTATCAAGCTCAACTTGACCTGAGATTATAAAATACATGGCAGAGGCTATTTCCCCCTTTTTATGTATCAACAGGTCTTGTGCAAAACGTTGAGCGTGTAACAAGTTCATTATTTCTGCCACCTCTGTCGCTTTTAACTGATTAAACAAGGGCACCCGAGCCACCATATTCCAGTTTATAACAAATTGACGCCGGTTAATTTCCTGGGCAAAGCCGGTTGAAAGAATGCCAATTGGTAAGGCAAACATACCCAGACCAAAAACCATGAACAAGCCACTCCAGATTTTTCCTAATCCCGTTACAGGGACAGCATCTCCAAAGCCGACTGTTGTTAATGTAGCTAACGACCACCACATGGCTTTGGGGATGTTTCCAAATGTTTCTGGTTGCACGTCTCCTTCTAAATAATTCATGCCACTGGCTGAAATAAGAATGAGAGCTGTCATAATCATTAGCGCCCCTAGCAGGGCGCGGCCTTCTTTAAAAAAGACCTTGATGACCACTTGCATGGCTGGGGAATAGCGAATGATTTTAAAAAATCTAAAGAGGCGCATTGCCCGTAAGATTCGCAGATCGGCCCCTATGAAAGCCCCTAGGTAAAAAGGAAGTATCGAAATCAAATCAATGATTTGCAAAGGCTTCATAGCAAAGCTTAGCCTTGCCTTCCAGTGAGGTAGGCCTCGCAGGGGGATATCTTCTACGGATGCCCAAATTCTCAACAAATATTCAATTGTGAAAAATCCAATTGAAAAAAGTTCAAACCAATAAAGTTGAGCTTTATATTGAGTGGCAATCCAATCAACAGAACCAAACACATAGGCCAGCACGTTTAAAAGGATCATTGCTATAATGATAAAATCACAGATACGGCTTTGGACATCATCTCGGGTGCCCGTTTCTAAAATCTGATGCACCCGATAGCGAAGACTATTTTTTGGTGATTTGATCATAGAGGTCCCTCATTTGTGATCGTTTTTAAACTTGCGTTAGCCCTGCAAAATTAGCTTTGCAAGAGTGCCGCTTTAATTTCATCGAGCGCTGTTTGCGCTTTATCACTATTTGGTCCGCCAGCTTGTGCCATGTCTGGGCGCCCGCCGCCGCCTTTACCGCCAAGAGCGGCACTGCCAATACGCACAAGATCCACAGCGCTTATTGTGCTGGTAAGATCTTCGGTGACGCCAACTGAAATCCCCGCTTTGCCATCGTCTATACCAACGATCACGATCACGCCTGATTTTACAGATTGTTTGCCAGCATCAACAAGAGAGCGAAGTTCTTTGGCAGGCAAATCTTCAATGATCTTGCCTAGGAAAGACATACCTGCCACCTCTTCTACTTCTTGTTCAGTGGCTCTCGTTGAGCCTCCCATGGCCATCTGTTTTTTCAGATCTGAAACTTGGGTTGTTAGCTGGCGGCGCTCGGCCATTAAACTATCAACACGATCTAACAGTTGATGAGGGGCTACTTTCATTGAAGCAGATAGGTCTTTTACGAGTTGTTCTTGTTTGCTCAAAAAACGTCTAGCCGCTTCCCCCGTGAGGGCCTCTAGACGGCGAACACCTGAGCCCACGGCCCCTTCATTGATCACATGGACCAGACCGATTTTGCCGGTGTTGTTCACATGGGTGCCACCGCACAACTCCATTGAATAAACTTTGCCTGCGTTTTCACCATGAAGCGTTGTGCCCATTGTAACCACGCGCACTTCATCGCCA
>JAJFHF010000180.1 GCA_021775775.1 Hyphomicrobiaceae bacterium | reverse complement strand
TTCTCAGCACAGTATGACCGGCGTTGCTAAAGGGGCGTTGGTTAGCGTTTTGGTATTGTTTTGGCCGATTGCTTCGACATCTAGTTTCTTTGGCAGTTTTAATGGGACTGTTGTTTGGCATATGATTGGGTTGGCGATGGGTTTCGTTCTGTTTGTCTCTGGTGATCAAAAAGTTCGAGATTGATATTTGGTATGGAGTTTAATCGCGTGGTTAAAAAAATTGCGATCGTCTTGCCTTACCGGGCACATTTTGGTCCCAAAAATGCCGGAGCAATTGAAATTGGTGTGTGTTATCAAAATCAATATAGTCACTATCGCGATAGTGTTACGGTTTATGGTGGGCCGATTGATCAGCCTTATAAAGAGATCGGTTATGAGGTTGTGCTATTAGGATTGAATGTTCTGTTTGGTAAAAATGGTGGGTTTGCCCGCGCTCTTAAAAGCCATTGGGGAGCCAATATTCCTGATTTGATTGAAGTTCATAACCGCGTGAATGTGTTTTTGGATTTGGTTAAACTGTTCCCAGATGTTCCCGTTACCCTGCATTTTCATAATGATCCTCTATCGATAAAAGGGGTGAAAACACCCAAGCAACGACGCCGGGTTTTAGATTTAGCGGCGCATGTTAATTGTTGTAGCTCTTGGGCAAGGGAGCGCTTTTGTTCTCAGTTGTCTGGATCATTTGAGGGGATATCTGATGTGGTAAACGGGGTGCCACGTCCTTGGTCTTCTTTTCCTCAAAAAGAAAAACTGATCTTGTTTCCCAATCGTTTAATCAAAGAAAAGGGGACGGTCCCTTTTGCAAAAGCCTTGGTGAAAGTGATGCCAAAGCATCGCGACTGGCAGTGTAAATTTGTTGGACGGGGGGACGAAGATGTTATCAAAGAGTTGGAAGATGTGATTGCCCCGATACAAGACCAAGTTGAAGTTGTTGGTCCTCTTCCTTATGAGGATGTTTTACATTTGTTTGAAAAAGCTTCAATCGTGGCTGTGCCGGTTTTATGGGAAGAGCCATTTGGTCGCACTGCGGCTGAAGCATTGGCGGCTGGGGCAGCATTGATTGCCACAGAACATGGTGGTCTTAAGGATATTTTGCAAAGAGCAGGTGTGCCTATTTCACCAGATGTTGATAGTATGGCAGGTGCCCTCTCTGACTTGCTTGGTGATCCTGATTACTTAAAAGAAGAACAAGAGAAGTCTTGGGATAATTTTGACTTTACGGATCAGGCTTCGGCAGATCTTTTGGATGACGTTCGGCGATCTATTTTTGAGAAGTAATTTGTTAAGATAGATGCTTTGCATATTGCTTTGTGAAATAATCTAAACTGTTTTCTAAATTCGTGATGATGACTTTGGGTGTAAAATTTTTGGCACTAATTGCTTGATGGTAGAGCATATCATCGCGTAGTCGTTGGTCGGATAATAGGTTTGTCATCGCTGAGGCTAACTCTTGAACATTTTCTTTGGGGACAATGAGGGCTTCTTGACCATCCTTTATAAAACTTGTGGGACCTTTGCAGTCAGAGGCAATCATTGGGCACCCTGCTGCTATGGTTTCTATGGCTGTGATGCCAAAGGGTTCAATTCTTGACGGCATGATGAAAATATCTATATTCTTATAAAATTGTGATTTATCAGTAACCCACCCTATAAAGGTGATATGATCATTTAGGCCTAATTCATCAGTTAACTGTTCAAGGGCCTCTTTTTGGGGGCCGGATCCTGCAATGATGGCACGAGCTTCAATGTTTTTATCGCGAACTATTTTTAATGCTTTTATAAATATGTCGGCGCCTTTCACGGGGTGCAATCTGGACATTAGGCCGAAAATAATGGGATCTCTTAAATTGGTTGATGAGTTAACATTTTTCATATCGGTCATGTTATGGATGATGTGGCATTTGTTTTCCTCAACACCTAAGCTAAGCAAATGATCTTTTACAGATGTTGAGACCGCGATTATCGCATCCATTTTTTTGCAATGTGGCTTTGATCGGTAATTATGGGCGACATAAACCCTTGGGCAGTTTAATTTCATTGATTTGACGTAGTATAGAGGGCGCTTGCCATGTGCCAGAACTATATCTGGTTGAAATTGGAGGATTTTGTTTTTGATTTTTTGCGCCGTTAGAAATGGAAGTTTTGAGGGGGTAATATAGGCGATATGGTTTGGGTCTATGGCTGATACATCTAACTCGGCCCCTTCTCTTAAGATTGAGAGGAGTTGGTGCCCTCTTTGTGCTAAATGAAAATGGTAATCATAGGCAACTTGCTCAAGACCACCACGTTTTTTCCCGAGCATGATGTTGACGATTTTCATGATTATTGATTGCTCCACGGTTGTGTTATTGCTTGGTATTTTGGCATTTAGCTGTAAGTGGTTTGTTTAATATTTTTGTTTGTGACCATACAATTGTTGATTTGTCATATCAAATTGATTTAGGGCTGTATATTAAATAGAAAAGTTTTTGGTTAGGGAGACTTATGGAACAGGTATTTGGATCTTTATTTACCTTGGAGGGGTTTTTTACTCTTTCTATGTTGGTGTTTTTACAAGCTGTGCTTGGCTTTGATAATCTTTTATATATCTCTATTGAATCAAAGCGGGTTGCCCCTGAAAGCCGTGGGATGGTTCGAAAGGTCGGCCTTGCCGTGGCGATTGTTTTGAGGATTGTTTTGTTGTTTGTCATTATTAAGGCTGTGGCTGCATTGCAAGAACCATTGTTTGATTTTGATATAGAGGGTATTTTTAAAGGGATTTTTAGTGGCCATGCTTTGATCGTCTTACTGGGCGGCGTTTTTATTATCTATACAGCTGTCAAAGAAATTTCTCATATGTTGGTGGTACAAGATTTTGATGCTGAAGGGGGCGGTGCGACACGTTCTGTTGCCACTTCAATAGCACTCATCGTCTTGATGAATTTGGTATTTTCTTTTGATTCTATTTTATCAGCGATTGCTTTGACAGATGATTTTTTGATCATGGCCATTGCGATTGTTATTTCTGGTTTGTTGATGATTTGGTTGGCTGATCATGTTGCCAATTTCTTGGAAAAAAACCGGATGTATGAAGTGCTTGGATTGTTCATATTATTTATTGTTGGCATTTTACTTGTCAGTGAAGGCGGGGAGCTGGCAAAGATAGAATTGTTTGGGAATGAAGTTCACGCGATGGCAAAATCAACCTTTTACTTTGTACTGTGTGTGCTGGTTCTTGTGGAATTGGTGCAGACCCAATATAAAAAACGCTTACTCGCATCTCAAGCACCTAGCAATGGGAAAAAAGTATCTTAACGAATAGATTGGATCTTTTTGCTTGTTTAAAAATTGAAACCTCCGCGCTTGGTTATAGCGCGGAGGTTTTGTTTTGTGTTGTTTTAAATTATCGATTTACATTGCTCGGACATTGATGAGGAAATCATCAACGCGGGTTTTTAAACCTTCTGCATTGTCAGAAAGAGTGGCGGCCGCCGTCTCAACCATGCTGGCGGCTTGCCCTGATTGGCTAGAGGCTTCTGATACACCATCAATGTTTTGTGCCACTTGCTGGGTTGCAGCGGACTGTTCTTCTACAGCCGCGGCGATTGTTGATGATATTTGCGCCATTTCAGTGATGATATTTTTAATGGAGCGCATGGATTCAACAGTTGAGTCTGTTGAGTTTTGAATCTCATCAATTTGTGTTGCAATGTCTTGGGTGGCTTTGGATGTTTGAGAGGCAAGCTCTTTAACTTCAGAGGCCACAACCGCGAAGCCTTTGCCGCTTTCTCCGGCGCGGGCCGCTTCAATGGTGGCGTTGAGTGCAAGAAGGTTGGTTTGGTCTGCAATTTCTTGAATGATATTGACGACCTCACCAATTTTTACGGCCGCTTGGCTCATACCAGAGATCAGCCCATCTGAGTGCTCAGCGGCTGCGACTGCATCATTGGCTACCTTGGTTGAAGAGGCGACTTGTTGAGATATTTCGGTAATTGCATTTGATAGCTCGGAGGATGCGTTGCTAACACCGCTAGCTTGGGCGTTGGTTTCTTCTGCCGCCGCGGTAAGTGTTAGAGCGTTATCGCGCATTTCTGTAGCTTGTTGCATCACTTGATTAACCACAGATGCTACATTTTCTTCAAAATCATTGGCCATATTGACCCGTTCGGTTGCCACCGTCCAGCATAACATTGGACCTGTATAGGTGCCATTGTCATCAATGATTGCTGAGACTTGTAGATCTAGGGTTTCTTCACCTAAGGAGATTTTGGTTCTGTAGGGTAGGTTTGCGGGATCAGCTAATAGTTTGCGTTGATGGGCTGGGTTTTTATGGAAGACATCAATGCAGCTGCCTTTTAGATCATCCACTTTGATGGGAAGTAGATTTTCAAGTGGACGAAGGGTTTTGAGGCTGGTTTCATTCACCAACTCAATTTCCAATGTATCTTTATTGGCAAGCATGACATTTACAGGCATTTTATTAATCATGTCTTCGCGTAATTTATTTTCACGTTCCGCTAACACTCGATCTGTGACAACTGACCAAGATAAAACAAGGTCTGTGATTGTGTCACCTTTTTTCAGTGCGTCGACATAAAGATCTAAATATTCATCACCGACTTGGATCTGAGCTTTGTGAGGAAATATATTTGGGTTCTTTAACAGCTCACGTTGCATGGAAGGATTTTTGTGGAAAATATCAATGGACTGACCCATGATTTGATCAATGGGGCAGGGTAACAAATGTTCAATTTTTTTTAAATTTTCAATTGTGGCTTTGTTCATGTAGTTGATTTTTAAATCTTTAGGGTCGCACATCATTACAGCAAGAGGCAGTGCTTCAACGACTTGTTCGTATATGCCTTGAGACGAATTTCTTTTTGATAAGCCGATCATTGTCTTTGATATCCTAAATTAAATATTTTTCGAAATATGTGTAACTGCGTTGTTTCAATATCGAGATTAGTGGTTAAGGTTACGTAAAGTACCATTGGTGTACGTCTGTTTTCTCAGCCGTAAATGTTCTTAAAAACAGATCAAGTCATTTGTTTTTTTTTGGTCAAAGGAGACCACTCCTAATGCTCTGTTTTATATTACTTTTTTGTCTTTATCTAATGCGTTGATTTTATTACTGCCATTTGATTGAAAATGTTTTTTATTCATATAAACTGATAAATCCAATTTTTAATTTCCCAAATCGCGCTTTGATGAATTTATATCAGTAAATGAACCATATTTTGACAGGTGATTCGGACTTATAATGTCGTCTGATTGTTAGGAATTTGGAGGGATGATTTGGGTCTGTAGGGGGGCTTGAAGGAGGGGGATGGCGAAGCGCTGGTTTATTTTTGAGTTTTCTTACCTAAGGATTTTTTCAACTTGCTGAGCGAATTTGCATGATTTTTAAGGACTGGGCGCAACCGTTGTAGGTAGGCTTTTTCAAATAAATGACCTTTTAGAGATATTGGATAAGAAAAGTCATAAACAGGAACTGATTGATCGGTCCACTCAAATTTATATTGATCTCCTGGAGCAAATAAATCGATGGTTTCGATGCCTTCATCGATTAAGGCTGCGATGGTATCTTGCATTTGTAAACTACCGGGGCTGTGCGCGATGAAGTCTGGTTCATAAGCCCCAAGATGAGCTCCATAATAGTTTTTTAATTGAAACCCTAATTCAATAGCTGCTGGCCTGTCATCAACACAAAGCTGGGAGACACGAAGCCCCGTTGGGTGGTCATTGGTGGCAGCGGCGTTGGCAAAAAAACGATCAAGTGTGGGGCCACTAAAGGCTGGCGAAATCATACCGATGGCTTTTAACCACTCACGTTTTAAACGCAAGGCATGTATCGCTCCCTTTTTAGCTTCCCTGCCTTCTTTGTGTAGTAAAAAGCTAAGTTCTCCTTTTTCTTCCAATTTGCGACGATGGCGTCTCTTTGATTTTCTAGAGCGTTGAGAATAGCGTTTGTTAAATTCGGCGAAGTTTTTGGCGCCTAATATTTCAATGTAAGGAGCTTGGGTTTCTTCTAAAATTGTGGCGCTAAAATTTTCAAGTATGGGGGTGATGGCAGCATCAAAACGTGTTTTTCTCATATAGAATAGATCTGGTTTGAGATTGTTTTTTAAATAGGAAAGCCCTTTCTTTAACCATTGACTATTGTTGATGTCGTTCTTGATAAGTATGTCGCCATATTGGCTAACGGGTTCGCCTAACCATTTGATGGTTTTTATGCCAAGTTTTTTTTCTATCACTAGGGGGGCGACGATGACCAATTCATCATCTTTATGTCCCGTCAGAATGATTAGATTTTTGGGCGGGGATGGATATTGATTGATCCAATGCCAGACCCAATTAAAGGTTTGAAAAAGCTGAGGGCCGCGACCATTTTCTTCAAACAGACGGTTCCATTGGTTTTCCAAGGCTTCAAATTCATCCAAGGTTCGGACGATGTTAAATTCGGGCGTGTTCTCGCCTGAAACAGACATGGTGTTCACTCTCTACTTTTTCGATCTTGCTATTTATACTTTATTTTAGCTGCTAGATGGCTGAATTTAGCGTCTCTTTCGGCCTCGTACAAATGGCTCACAGTTGTCTTTCGTTGGCTTTATAGTAGATATGGTGGAATAGATGAATGGATGGTTAAAACTGTTTGTATGGTTCTTTTATTGGTTAATTTTACTGTAGTAAAAATCAACTTTATAGGGATTGAAATATGATTGTTGTTTAACGGCTAAGGTCGAAGGATTGAAGGGGTGTAGAAAAGAGACCGTTTCTAGGGCGTCTTTGTAAGGGTTATCGACCATGACAATGTATATCTGTCTGGGAGATTGACCAAATGAGGTGCTTAATGTGTCAAGTAAGGCGGTAAGCCAAGCTTTAGATTCTGGTTGGAATATATGGATTAGCAAAGGGTGATTGGGCCATTGCTCCGTTAGTTCCGTTGCTGCATTTAGTTTGATTTCCCTTTGAACCATGAAAGATTTTGGGTACTGAGCGATATTCATTATGGCTTTTTCAGATAGATGCTCTTTGCTTTCAATTCCTAAGATTGCACGGAAGTCTTGGTGAGAGGCTAGCAGAAGCGTTCGCCCGTGGCCGCATGCGGGGTCTATGAAGTAGAAATGGCGAAAACTATTGCCTTCTTGATAATGTGCTAGGCAGTCTAAACTCCATTGTACCAGGGCAACGGGGGCGCATGGCATACGACTAGGCACAGAAATAGGCACAGAACTAGAATTTGGTATCGAAGTCTCGGGTTCTAATTGATGGGCTTGATTTTCGGCTTTGTCATTGGATGTATCGTTGAGTTTAATTGTATCAAAAGGAATGAATAATCGTTTTTCTATGGTTTGGTCATAGCACCATTGATGCCACGTAAGACGCAGATTATGATTCATTTTGATAAGGCTGTTAAACCTTAATTTCTGGCCTGCATTACTTGTGCTTCGTTTGAAACTTTGAGTGATGCGATCGAAAATTTGGTAAAGATATTGATCTGGGTCTAGCGGGTTTTTTTTGTTGCGGTTTTTTTTAAGTTCTTGAATATGATTTGCGTAGGTTAGATCGACTTCTAAAAGTTCAATTTCATCTTCTTCATTGACAAGAAACTCACCGACTTCTTCATCACTTAAATTTTCAAGTGCTGTGGCTATTTCATAGCGGTGAATTTCAAGGTGACGTAAATTCCTGGCGATCATGAGGTCTGCGATATTGATGGTATCTGGATCTTTAGGTTTTTCTGGATCGATTAAACCATTTAACCCCTCTGGTGGGGAAGAATGAGGTGTTATGTGACTTTCACCTTGACCTTGATCATCAACAGGCAAATCATCCAAAACATCGAGGCCATCCAATGATTTGGCATTGGTTGTCTCATCAAGGTGATTTTTATGTGCCAACTTTTTCATGCATTCTGCCGTTCAAAATTGCGAATCAATTTATAGCTTTCTCATTGTCGCACGATATGGGCCCGATATGACAGAGAGATTTGTTGGCTTTTGGGGGTTTTCCAAGGAAAGCTTAGAGATATTGTATTTTTGGCGGAGGTTCACTTTCTGCCATGGTTAAGCTGTTGTTATTATTTATTTTTTTCAGTATTTACAGGGAATTTCCAGATTTTAGTGGCTTCGCTAGCTAACCAGTTTTGGCGCCGCCTGATTGCATCAGCTGACCAGATCGGTTCATTGATAATGCGTTTGGTTATTTCAAGTGGTTGGGTTTGATATACGTCTCTTTTTTTTTCGAAATCAGCATTTCCTAGACGTCGGTTTGAATCTGGGCTGATGAGGGTCATATTGCCAAGCCGATGAATGTATTTGTGTAAGCCGCCAGGGAAATCTTCTTTTTTATCTTGCCAATGATCTTTGTATTTTTTTGGTAGAATGTGTTCTAAATCAATATCTAGGCTGGTTGTGCAATATAGTTTTTCTTCAGGAGCTTTTAGGTGGTTGTTTATTTGGGCGAGTATATGACGGGCAAGGGCCGTGTTTCTTATCGATTTTTTTGCAAACGTGGATTGAAACTGATTGTCTTGAGGATATAGCTCTGCAAAAAACTGATTAAAACACTCATTTGCGCTCATGTGTCCGGGTGAGTGAGTTTGGTCTTGGATAGACTCTGTCGTAGATTCTGAGCCAGAGTCTGGTTGATTTTGCCTAATCTGGTGGGCTGCTTTCATATAGGCACGTTGTATCTGGGCGGTGTTTTTTCCACAAATGGTTGCGTAACGAAATGTGAAATTCCGGATCATGACAAGATAGCTTAAGAAGTTATCGGGGCTATGTTCAAGGACAGCCATTAGAAGGATATAGCATTGTTCTGCGCGCATCAGGGATAGATGGCCTAAGATAGATTTTATGGCTTCTGTTTCTTTTGTGCTAACACGTCGCCAAAGATCATGATTAGGCTCTAGAATCGCTCCGTAGAATTCTGAACTTTGGGTGATTTGTTGAGACAGGGCGCGTGCATCAGCTGATGTTTTGGTGTGCTTTTTTATGACTGAGAAGAGGCCTTGGCTGGGGACAGCGCCTTTGTGGGAATTCCACTGATGTCTTAAAAAACGCATCAATGAATAGTGGCCAATGTTTTGGCACATGATTTCCCAATTTGATTTTAGCTCGTCAATATTTTCTTCAGCTTTAGAAAAAATAAAATTCTTTAAAAGGTCCGCTTCTGAAAGTTCAACACCGCGATTGTTGAGGGCTTCAAATAAAGTAAAGGCTTGAAGGTCATCTGCCACATCAATGCGGATCAGAAAGATTTTTTCTTGAAGGGCGCTGATGATCTCATGTGCAACAGTTTCTAGAGATTGTCCGTCTTTAAAGAGGTTGGCAATTTCTTTGCACATATAAGCGTAGCAAGCGGCTAATTGTAGATTTGAGGGGGAGTAATTTTCTTCATCAGTTAAGTTTGTGAGCAGTTTAGGGTCGTAGGCCGTGATTATATAACGCTCAAAAAAGTCCCTATCATTTAGGTTTAATTCTAAGTTTGGAGTGAGGGAGTGGTGGTCATAGTCTGGTCGGCTTAGAAAGTCATGAGTGACAAGCGTAGCGAGTTCGGTGAAATTATTGGACAGCAAGTGCCATTTTAAGGCGCAAATAAGGATGGTGGTGGTGGTAACTCTTTGTTGGCCATCAATCAAAGTGAGGTTGGGTGAGCTGGAATTATCTATGACAACGGAACCTAGAAAATATTCGTCTGCTTTGCCATTGAAAGTTTCTTGAATATCGCTCCAAAGATCAGAGTAGTTTTCTTCTTCCCAGGCATAATTGCGTTGGTAGGGTGGCACTGTTAATTTGCCTGAGGAGCGCAAAAGTGCACCGATAGAACTAATCTGGCATGAAATGGCTGACGACATAGCGCGCTTTACTTTACAATCTGTAGTTTTAAAATATTTGGACGATTGGTGTCTTATCTGTAGACCGGTTGTATTGTGATCGTCAATTGCATATTAAGTATCTGTTTTGAATTTTGTGAGCTGGGTGTTGATCACCCTTATATTTTTCATTTGAACCAACGGCGATTGTTGGTTGTTATATTTAGTTAGGATTTTTTCATGGGTAGCGAAACAATGTTGTTTATTGGTGGCTTTGGGGCCCTTTATATAATTGTGCTTGTGTTCACTCAGTTTCGAATGAAATCATATTTTACTAAGGATGAGACCGAGACTAAAAATAATCCATTGGCGGCGTTTTTTGTGGCTGGGCGCAACGTCAATTTACCCATGGCGGTTGCCACTATCGGGGCGACAGAAATTGGTTTGATTACGATTGCTTACAATGCTCAAAAAGGCTTTGGAGAGGGTTTCGCCGCTTTTCATATTGGTGTTGCGGCTTTTATTGGTTGTTTGTTTGTGGCTTTAACCGGGTTTGTTGTCGCGCCGTTGCGCCGCACAGGGGTTTTAACGGTCGCGGAATTTTATGAGCAACGCTATGGGAGAGATATTCGGGTCGTTGGTGGTTTGATTATGTTTTTGGCCGGGGTTTTAAATATTGGTCTGTTTTTGAAAGTTGCCGCTTTATTTATCTTGCCATTATTGCCTCCTGAAATTGGAGGTGCCTCTATTGGATATCTTATGTTGTTGCTTATTGTTATTGCTGTGGCTTACACAGCCATCGGCGGTATGCGGGCTGTGATCATTACTGATGTTTTGCAGTTTTGGATGATGTTGATCGGTTTTGTTGCTGTCACGATTTATCTTACGGATATCGTACCTCTCTCTGAAGTCATTGGTACTGTAAAGGAATTAAAAGGGGAGGCTGGATTTAATCCTGTGGTCAATGAAGGCTTTGGGCTTGATTATATGATGTGGATGGTTGTGGTTGCTGGCGTCTCAAGTGCCGCGATTTGGCCAACGGCCCTTAGTAAAGCGCTTTGTATTGAAAGTGAAGAGACAACCAAAAAAGCTTATTTAATTTCGGCTTTCTTTTTTGCCGGCCGCATCGTTCTTCCTGCCTTTTTGGGAATATTGGCATTTACGTATTTTGCACGCAATGGGGCAAGTGCTGTTGATTTAACAGGTGACACTAAGTTAGCTGCAACAGCGCAATTCATGGCTGAGGTTTTGCCTGTTTGGTTTGCCGCGCTAATTGTGGTTGTGTTTTTTGCTTCCTTTATGTCAACCCAAGATGGTTATCTTTTTTGTTGGGCGAGCATTGCGTCTCGCGACATTTTAGGTGTGTTGTCCGGGCGGGTTGATGATGAAGCCTTTCAAAAACGTTGGACCCGTATTTTTATAATTTTGATTGCTGCCTATGAGCTTTATTGGGGGCTCTTTTATAAAGGGAGTGAAGATATATGGAATTATTTATCGATTACGGGGTCGATTTATTTTAGCTCTGGCATTGTTTTGCTGGCAGGTGGGCTTTATTGGCAAGGGGCGACACGGCTTGGCGCTTGGTGCGCGTTGTTATTGGGTTTGACGGCTTTGTTGGCTTTTGGACCTGTTCAAGCGGCGCTGGGGTGGCTGAATGGATGGAGTGAGGCGCAAATTGGGTTTTTATCGATTGGGCTGGCTTTGTTTGGCTTTGTGGCGGGGTCTTTGTTGGAGCGAAGGTTGGGTAAGTCTGCATAAGTATAGATTCGCTTTATGAGACGAAATGGGAGCAAAATAGAGGCTTTAGCCCCCAAAATGATGTTGATAAGGTTTTTTTCGGGTATTTCCACGGGAAAATGAAAAAAAATGTCAATTTTCTTTGTGTTTTTGATCCTATCTCTGCTAAAGGGGGGGACGAGCTTAGTTTACCGTTAAAAATGAAACTGTTAAGGAGAGTTGATCATGGCAACTGATGCAGATCATAAAGCTACTGTTGTTTTTAAAGAAGGCACAACACTGAGTGTTGAAGGCCGTAAATATCACATCAATAAGCTTGTTAAAGCTGTTCAAGAAGGTGGCAAAGGCGTTCATGTGCAAGACACTGGCGCTAATGGTGGATCAATTGCAATTGTTCCAACTGAAGTTGCTGCAATTCATGTTGAGAAGCTTTAATTGTTTTATATTTAAGTTAAAAAAAAGGGGCAGTGAAATTTCACTGCCCCTTTTTTATATGATTTATTTTGCTTTAACTGCTGCAATCAATTGTAACTTCAAACTTTTTGATGTTGTTAGCTTCGTTGCTTTCTTCAATCAAATTATATGGGTCAACGTGGGCAAATAGAGTGACTTTGGTCACGCCAGAAGCACCATTGGTGACAATGTTTGAATTTTCAGAAATACCGGTATCTGATAGAAGCTTTATGTATTGTGCATTGGTTAAAAACCCAGTGCGCCTTAAGTTTTGATCACTTTGATAAGCACGAATGGCAGAGCGGGTGTTTCTTCCCATAATGCCATCAATACCACCTGGGTCAAACCCTAGCTTTGAAAGGGCTGATTGGATGGATGCTGTTCTATTGCGGTTTACAATTTGTTTTCTTACAGCACCTAGGGTGTTTTTAGACACGGATAAGAAGAAACGTCCTTTTTTTAGAACGCCCTTACCAACTTCAAAGGCAAGACCTTCTTGGTCGAGTGGTTTTAAGTTTGACCGATCTGTGATCTTTGCGATCATATCGATGTTTTCTGGTACCCAAACAGCTAGCATGGACCGGAATGTTTCAGTAATTTCCAGTTTAGCATTTTGAGTGCCAACGTTTTTGATTGCAATGCGACCCGATGCTAGCGGCTCGCTTGTCAGACAACTGCCTGCATAGATGCGGCTGTCTTTTTCATTAATGATCAGATCTGGCTGAGCATTGGCTGATGTTGTGCTTAGCGCACTGATTGTGACGATAAGGGTGCTTAAGATAAAACCCTGTTTGCCTGAGAAGCGCTCCCATTTCATAACTGTATGGCTCCAATTTCAAATGTGTTACGATTTGTTTTACGATAAAATTTGTGTGGTTTTTCCCTCAATTTGTTTCCCCAAAAAATTGGTTCCATAAGACCTTTGAGGGCCTTTGTTATTTATACAATCAGAGATAAGGAAACTTGTGCCCACCTTTACTGAATGTATTTTTAGCTTCGCACATTCTAAAAATTGGTATCCACTCTTGTGAATGCACTTTTTAAGTCGCGTACATTTTTTACAAAACTGGTACCCACTTTACGTGAATGTACATTTTTAAAGTCGCGTACATTTTATCATAAAACTGGTATCCACTTTTATGAATGTACTTTTTTATAGCGTACATTTTTTCACAAAACCGATATTCACTTTTGTGAATGTACTTGGTTACTAGGTGTGCCATAATGAGGCCTCTTTTGCAAGTTTTGCATTCGCTTTCAAGCGCTTGTTCATGTGGATTATTAATTAAGTTTTATGATTTCTCAGTTATTTCAGTGCTCTGCGTTTATCAACAGCCTTGGTTTGGGCTGTGTTTGTAATGTTTGAAAAATTAAAAATCTGTTTCAAGAGTCTAATGTTTTTTTGATGGGTTTTGTTTTGGGTTTTTCGTTATTGTTTTATAAAAATAAATAAAGAAAAACGGGCCTCCTGATTGCTGGTGGGGGTGTTTGATAAATATGAAATTCTGATAGGTCTGATTGGGATTAATCTTTCATAAATGAAGCTTGTTTCGCCCCTGACCGGCAAAGGATATGAAGTGAAGCTTTGAATTTAAACTCCAAATTATATTATTAATATCAATGAGTAAGCCTTAGTAAGCGCGCATTGAAAAAAGGATTTTTGTTCTGGTTTTTAAAGTGATCATTGTTCGTGTTGACTCGCTGTTAAGGGGCTGTTGGTACTAAGCTCGATCAAACTCGAGGTGTTGTCGAGGGGGCTATAATGGATTGCATTGAGGTTGTGATTTTATAGCTTTTTAAAACCCAGGAGTTTGGGTTTCTTATGCTTATTTTTGCTAAATAAACATAGAGTTTTGGGGGGATCGTTCCTCATTGAACGGTTGTTGTCTTTATGATTGAAAGTTTCATCTATAATTTATGTTTTTTCAAAAATGACTTTTATGTGTTTGATGCATTTTTGTCTTAAGTGTCGTATTTTTGCCATTAATCTTGGCAAGGATGAAAGTCTAGGTTGCGCCTTATTTATGGTTAACGTCTTCATATTATTAGTCTTTGATTAAATGAGCAAAATTTATTAAGGTATTCCTTCTCACTTATATTTGTTTGTGTGCGTCTTATTTGTTTCGTTTTAATTATGAAATTTTCATATTGAGAGCTGTTTTTTGTTTTTTGCCAGAGTGAATGACTGTTATTGAGTGGCTGTTTTGGGGAGTTGGGTAGTTTTGGGTTGGTTCTCTAGTAATTTGTGGCGTTGTGAATGTTTGCAATCATATTCGCTGTTTAAAGCGCCTTTAAAGGTGTTTGAAACATATTCATGTTTGTTTCTTTTGATTTTTGTTTTCTCTCTATCTTCTAGTGTTTTTTCTTCTCCTTCAGTTTTTGCTCAAGAGAACATTCGACCAACGCGGGCTAATGTTCACCAAAAACAAGTGATAAATCGCAATAAGCTAACGGTTAGTGTGATTACTGGTGAGGTTGCGAGTACTCATTTGAGAATGGCTTCTGATATGGCCAATGCTCTTGATGGTAAGGATGGTAACTCTTTACGGATTATCCCTGTTGTGGGCAAAGGGGGCGTGCAAAATTTCCTTGATATTCTTTTTTTAAAGGGGATTGATATGGGGATTGTTCAACAAGGACAGTTGAAATATTTGCAAGTGCAAGACCCCAAATTATATGCCGATGTTAAGTCGCGCATGCAGTTTATTTCTAAGCTTTATAATGCTGAATTTCATTTGATTGTACCGCGTCGCATAACATCCATGAAAATGCTGCAAGGCAAGAAGGTTTCTTTTGGCCAAAAGCTTGGTTCTAGTGATGTTATTGCTCGCACTATTTTCGATAAACTGAATGTCGATGTTGACCGGGTTCATGAGGATTTATCAGCTGGTTTGAATAAGTTGAAAAGCGGGGAGCTTTCTGGGGTTGCTGTTGTTGGAGGCGCCCCCATCCAAGGCATCAATGACATAGCACTTGGCGATGACTTTCATTTTTTACCAATCGATCCAAAGACGGTTGGATTAAAACCCTACTTTAATCTTATAGATGATTTTTTGCCCACCAAAATTACTTCGGATCAATATCCTGGCATGATTGAAAAAGATGGATTTGTGTCCTCTATCGCCTCTGGTGCTTTGCTCGTGGTTTATAAATGGGCACCCAAATCTAAACGATATAAAAAACTTGATGTGTTTGTTCAGGGCTTTTTTAATGGGTTTGATGAGTTTTTACGGCCTTCTCGCCACCCTAAATGGCGCGAAGTTAGTTTACATGCTAATGTCCCTGGGTGGACTAGGTTTCAACCAGCTGCGGATTGGTTGAGTAAACGGCGCCAAGAGATAGGACAAGAAGTGTCTGCTGGCGAGATGAAAATTGCTATGGATGTGTTTGTCAGGCAATATATGAAGGTTGGCACTTCTGATGAAGTCACCATATTGCAAAGGGATGATATTTGGGCCGGTATGCGCCGGGTGTTTGGACGCTGGTGGACGGGATAGAATTTGAGGGTTTTGGATGTTTGCGTGTTCAATTGTTATGGTTTAATTTGAATAACCATATTTATGTAAGGGATGGGATAGTATTGTGAGTAAATTTGGAGACGATAATGGATCTGACGCAAATGACCAACCTGGAAATGAAACGTCTTTAAATGGATTTCGATTGGATAGCACTCAATCTTCTTGGTTGATGGATCGTTTGAATGCCCTGAGTGAAGAAGATAAAATTGCCATGATGGCGGCTCACGCAGAAATGCAAGCGAGTGAAGAGCAAGCTGGTGATAATAATAACTTTATTCCTCCTCCTAAAAATGATGATTTGTTAGGCCAACAGCAGTACGCAGGGCATGGAAATCACATTTCCCATGAAATGAGTTCTCAATATAAAGACGGTGAGTTAACTGATGGCGGGAACTTGCCGCCTGAAGATGATCATTTACCACCTTCGTCTGGGGAGATGGAAGATGAGGAAAATGCTTATCAGATGGCATCTGAGGGTGATGGAGACGAACCGGGGGGTGTGGATGAAAATGCGTTGTTGTTAAAAGAAAAAATTGAATCTCTTGAACAACAATTGGCGGAAATCTCTACCCTTAGTATCGGGCAAGCGGGAGATGTTGACGGCAATGATGATGAGAAGGCCGGTTATGATTATGAAGAGGGTGAACCTGGTTTAGAGGGGAGAGGCGAGGAGCATTATGGTTCTCATGAGGGTTTAACTCAAGATCAAGGTGCACAAAACCGTGCCTCGTTTGAG
>JAJFHF010000179.1 GCA_021775775.1 Hyphomicrobiaceae bacterium | reverse complement strand
ATTTCCGCGAATTGTTGCTCTGACACCGATCTCCCACCGATCTCCACCGATCTACCACATTTGCTTTAGTGTATAAACTCAGCTGAATGGCTTTATCAAAGACGAAGGAAATCTCGCTGCTGGCGTACAAAGCTTACGAGTTTACGAATAACTTGCGGGGTGACCTGTTGGGCGGTATGACGGCTGCGATTGTCGCGCTGCCGCTTGCACTGGCATTTGGTATTTCGTCCGGAGCAGGGCCTATCGCTGGGTTATTCGGCGCAATCTGCGTGGGCTTTTTTGCTGCGATTTTTGGCGGTACACCCACGCAAATCTCCGGACCGACGGGTCCAATGACAGTCGTCATGACGGCGATGACGGCGGAATACATCGCTCACGACCCCGAACATGGCCTTGCCCTGGCGTTTACTACAGTTTTCTTGGGTGGGTGCCTGCAAATCCTGTTCGGCATCCTGCGTATTGGTAAATACATCATTATGGTGCCGTACCCGGTGATATCGGGATTCATGAGCGGCATCGGTGTCATCATCATCATCTTAGAACTGGGACCGCTACTCGGTTTTGATTCAACCTCGGGTATCGCAGCATCCGTATCTGCTCTGCCAGACCGCATTGTGAGTGCCGACCTGAACGCGCTGCTTATCGGTGCGGTAAGCCTGCTAGTCGTTTTCTTATGGCGAGGCCGGGGGAACCGCATCATGCCAGCACCGCTCCTGGCCCTGATCATTGCGACGATCCTTGCCGTATCGCTCTTTCCCGAGGGAACAATCCAAACGATCGGAAGTATTCCATCTGCATTGCCGTCACTGCAGTTGCCAACATTCCGGCTTGCTCTCCTGGAACCCATGCTGGTGAACGCTTTGATGTTAGCCGTTCTCGGCTCTCTCGATTCGCTACTGACATCTCTGGTGGCAGACAGTGTTACAGGAAAGCTCCACCAGTCCGATCGCGAGTTGATTGGCCAAGGCATAGGAAACGCCGTGGCTGGTCTTGTCGGAGGCCTTCCAGGAGCAGGCGCCACGATGCGTACCATGGTCAACATCCGCGCCGGAGGCACTGGGCCAACATCAGGGGTATCCCACGCGGTGGTGCTATGCGCCGTGGTCGGTGGACTCGGATTTGTGTTTCAGAGCATTCCGGTCGCCGCGTTAGCAGGCATATTGATCAAAGTTGGAATCGATATCATAGACTGGCCTTTTTTAAAGCGTCTGCATCGGATGCCAAAGTTCCCGATGTTGTTGATGGCAACGGTCTTTCTACTGACGGTATTTGTTGATCTCATTACTGCGGTTTTTGTTGGGGTGTTCATTAAAAACCTGGTCACGATTGACAAACTATCGCACTTACAGCTCGGCATGGTGATTTACAGTAATGGCGAACATGACATCCATCGGCTGCCGGAAAATGAACGGCACTTACTCGCAGCACAGGCGGGTGAAGCTGCCCTGTTGCGGATTACAGGACCGATCAGTTACGCGGTTGGGCGCGGGCTCGGTCAACGTTTCGATCAGTCCTTCCAGGACGTAAAGCTGCTGATCATCGATATCGCCGATGCGGCTATCGTGGGCGTTTCGTCGGCTTTCGTACTCGAAGACCTGATTCGCAAAGCACTGGCCAATGGCACAGCAGTTAGACTGATAGGGGCTCATGTCGAAAAACATCACGAGCTACAGCAGCTCGGGTTGATCGATCTTGTTGGCTCGGAGAACTGCATAGATAAGATGGAACAAGCATTTTAGTTTCCCAGGCGACGCTGTCCGGAGCTGGCCGAAACTGATGAGTTCACCAAGATCGTGTCCCGTGAACCTGGTCCGACAAACCGGTACAACGCTTGGCAGATCACTGATGGACCGGTAGTTTAGGCAGGTTCGTGAGGGGGCATAGATGAAATACCGGTACATTCGGTTTTGGGCGGTGGTTGCTCTTGTCTGCACCGGCGTGTCCCACGCCGGTGGGCTGGGTCAGCTGGCACAGTTCGATGATCTCGATCTATCCGCTGATGGCCAGCATCTGATCATGGTGCGCACCACCGGTGAAGTTTATGACCTGGTGGTACGTGATCTCGCGGATGATGAAGAACGGGTACTATATCGAGGCGGCGGTAAAAACGGCCTGATCAACTGGTGCCGATGGGGTAATTCCGAGCGCATTGTATGCTCGGTGCGACATAACACGGCCGCTCCCCGCATCGGTCAGATCACCAGAACGCGGTTGTTTGCCGTCGATGTCGATGGCAGCAATTTGTTGTCCCTGGTCCCTCGAGCAAAGAACCGGGATCGTTGGCCGTTGGTCTACAACGCTCAAGTGCAAGACCGAGTGCTGAGTTGGCTGGGTGACGAGCCTGAACATATCTTACTGCAGCTCAATCGTGACAATCCAAACCGCCCCAGTGTTTACCGGCTGAATATCTATAACAACAATCTAGAAAGGGTACGGCGCTCACGCAGCGTTGTGCGCCGCTGGTACGCTACCCACGAAGGACAAGTACGTTTAGCCATAGGGTATCGCAAAGAGAACGTGCCCTTAGTATTCGCTGTGCAGGGTCGTGGGTTGCAGGAGTTCGAAGGACCTGCCTACGACAGTGAAATACCCCCTCAGCCTATAGGTTTTACCGCCGATCAACAGTTTGCATACATGAGCATGACCAACGGCCAGGATCGCCATAGCATCTACCGGGTGGAGCTAGCCAGCGGC
>JAJFHF010000178.1 GCA_021775775.1 Hyphomicrobiaceae bacterium | reverse complement strand
TAGAGACATTCATGGCTTTCTTGAAGGGCCACAAATTTGGTGATGGCCCCTAGATAATTGCCAAGATGCAAATTGCCTGTTGGTTGGACGCCTGAAAAAACCCGCTCTTTGTGTTGCATAGTGTTTGTTCTCAATGTCTTGGTGGTTGGTTTATTGTTTGCCGGTTAAGCCTTGCTTTAAAGATTTTAGGCTGGTGGCGCCTGTTAGTTCAGCTGATAGCGCATAGGCTAGGATACCGCAAGCCACGATCGCAAAAAGGGCTAAAAACTGAACCATTAGGTTTTGATCAGAGTTTAGGTAGGGGGTGATATAGGGGAGCATATAATAAAGTGTGAGCCCCATGATAATACTGCTCACTAAGATACGTGGGAGTTTACTGATTAATTGCTCATCTGCTTTAAACAGACCGCCTTTATGAAGGGTGAACCCAAGCAGCAAAGCATTGACCCACCCAGCAATTGAGGTGGCGATGGCAATGCCGACATGTTTGTAACTGGCAAATAAAGCCAAGCTAAAAAACACATTGATGACCATTGATATACAAGCAAAAACCATCGGGGTTTTGGTGTCTTCATTGGCAAAAAAACCTGGAGAGAAGACTTTGATAAGCACAAAGCTGGGTAGGCCAATGGCAAAGGCAGATAATGCCATGGCTGTCGCTGAGGTGGCTGTGGCATCAAAGGCGCCGCGTTCAAATAAAACTTTTATCAAGGGTTCTGGAATTGTGAACAGAGCGACGGCGGCTGGCAGGGTTAAGAGGGCGGAGAATTCAAGGGAGCGGTTTTGTGCGCTCATTACAGCCTTGTTATCGCCAGCGCGTATTTTGCGTGATAGCTCTGGTAAGAGTACCACACCGATGGCAATGCCAACAATGCCTAAGGGGAGTTGATAGAGGCGATCAGCATAATATAGATAAGAGACAGCACTGGCTTGCATTGAAGCGATGATGGTGCCGATCATAATATTAATCTGGGTGATGCCGCCGGCGATGATGCCGGGGACGCTTAATTTGAGAAATTTTTTCACGTCTGGGGTGAGGCGGGGGCGGGCCAGGTTCAGGTTGAAGCCTTGTTTGATCACGCACCACGCTAATAAAGACAATTGGGCAAAGCCTGCGATTGCCACACCCCAGGCCAGTAAAATGCCTGCTTGTTTGGTTTGATCAAGCTCCATGTAGATGGTGATGGCCATCACTGAGATGAGGATGATGTTTAATAAGATGGGCACGGCGGCGGCGGCGGCGAATTTTTCTAAGGCATTGAGCATGCCTGATAGTAAGGCGACCAACGACATGCAAGCTAAATAGGGAAAGGTGATGCGCGTGAGTAAGATGGCCAGGTCTAATTTTTGTGGGTTTTCATCAAAGCCGGGGGCGATGATATAGATGAGCCAGGGCATGGCAATTTCAGCTAATGCGGTGGTGAGTAAAAGAGCAAAAATTAATATGCTGGCGACATCACGGGCAAAGGTTTGGGCGCTTTGGTGCCCATTGCCTTCTATTTCTTTGGCAAATAAAGGGATAAAGGCGGCGTTAAATGCCCCTTCCCCAAATAAACGCCTAAATAGGTTTGGGAAACGAAAAGCGACAAAGAAAGCGTCTGCCACCAGCCCGGTGCCAAGGACAAAGGCGATCAGTATATCGCGGATAAAGCCTAACAGGCGGCTTATCATTGTCATCGCACCGACAGTGGCAAAGGCACGGTATAGCCGCATGGAAAATTTCCTTTTACTTTTCACGCCAACCTTGGGCTGACACTAGTTCAGAGATCTTCTTGTGGAAAGGATTTTTTTATGGAAAAACTTTTTGTGTAAGTTTAACCAAGCATTTTGCCTACTTTGGCAATTTCATTGCTTAAGGCATGGAAATCTTTGTTGCGGGGAGATGATTTGCGCCATACCAGGCCAATTGTGCGGCTGGGTTCTGGGTCTGGGAATTTAAGTAATCTCAAGCTGCTCTCTTGTGGGATCTCAACCCGGGCTGCTAATTTTGGGATCAAGGTGATGCCTTGATCGTTGGCGACAAGTTCAAGCAAGGTTTTTAAACTGGTCGCGCCGAATTGAGAAAAGTGCTCTGGGCTTACTTTTTCATATAGAGAAATGGCTTGATCGCGTAGACAATGGCCTTCTTCTAAGAGCAGGAGGTTGCTATTTTCCAATAGGTTGTGGGGGTTATCTGCTAGGGTTGGTTCTTGGTTGTTGGTGACTAAGAAAAATGGATCCTCAAATAAGTCTTTTGCCTCTAAATCATGATGGGTGATTGGTAGGGCGACAAGGATGGCATCTAAACGTCCTTGTAACACTTCATTTTTGAGCTGGGAGGTTGTGGTTTCCCTTAATTTTAAATCTAGTTCTGGAAATTTTTCACTAAGAGCGGGCAATAATTTCGGTAAAATATAGGGCGCGATGGTTGGTATTATACCAAGTCTGAATATACCAGATAATAAACCAGCACGCGTTTTGGCAAAATCACCAATATCTTGAATGTCAGCTAATATTATTTCTGCCCGGCGCGCGATTTCTTCACCATCTGGTGTAAGGGTTATTTGTGTTTTGCCCCTGATGACGAGAGACAATCCTAATATTTCTTCCAGATCTTTTATTTGCATACTTAGAGCTGGCTGGGTTACGGAACAATGGTTTGCAGCTTTGCCGAAATGGCGAAAGCAGGAGAGGGCATAGAAATAACGGAGCTGTTTTGTTGAAATTGCTATCATCAATCTTTCTTATCATATCTAGTGAAAAAATCAATTAGATCTTATAATATAATTTTGGCATAGTGTGATCAGAAATAGTTATAAATGATTTTTTTTATGAATAATTTTACAAGGAGGATACTTGTCGTGTCTAAGAAGTTAACAACCGCTGCTGGTGCACCGGTGCCGGATAATCAAAATGTTTTAACAGCTGGTCAACGCGGGCCTATGTTGTTGCAAGATGTGTGGTTTTTAGAAAAATTAGCACATTTTGATCGTGAAGTGATCCCAGAACGCCGTATGCATGCCAAAGGTTCAGCGGCACACGGTACGTTTACCGTTACGCACGATATTTCAAAATATTCTCGGGCCAAGATTTTTTCTGATATTGGCAAAAAAACAGATGTGTTTCTTCGTTTTTCCACTGTTGCTGGTGAGCGCGGCGCGGCCGATGCTGAGCGTGATATTCGTGGTTTCGCCGTAAAGTTTTATACTGAAGAAGGCAATTGGGACCTTGTTGGTAACAATACTCCCGTTTTCTTTTTGCGTGACCCGTTAAAGTTTCCTGATCTTAACCATGCTGTGAAACGTGATCCGCGCACAAATATGCGTAGCGCTGATAATAACTGGGATTTTTGGACCAATTTGCCCGAAGCTTTGCACCAGGTTACCATTGTTATGAGTGATCGTGGTATTCCATCGACTTATCGTCATATGCATGGATTTGGAAGTCACACATTTAGTTTTATTAATGCTGATAATGAGCGTTTTTGGGTGAAATTCCACTTTAGGACACAACAAGGCATTAAGAATTTAACGGATGAAGAATCAGCTCAGATTGTTGCGGGTGATCGTGAAAGCCATCAACGTGATTTGTATGAGTCTATTGAAAATGGTGATTTTCCGAAATGGACCTTGTTTGTTCAGATCATGCCAGAGACTGAAGCTGGCTCTTATGGCATCAACCCATTTGACTTGACGAAAGTTTGGCCAAAAGGGGATTATCCACTAATTGAAGTTGGTGAATTGGAACTTAATAAAAATCCTGACAATTATCATCTTGATGTAGAGCAGTCTGCTTTTAATCCGGCTAATGTTGTGCCAGGGATTTCTTTCTCACCTGATAAGATGTTGCAGGGTCGTTTGTTCTCTTATGGCGATGCACAACGCTATCGTCTTGGGGTTAATCATGGCCAGATACCTGTGAATGCACCTAAATGTCCTTACCATTCCTATCATCGTGATGGCGCTATGCGCGTCGATGATAATGGTGGGTCTACCATTGGCTATGAGCCAAATATGAAAGGTGAATGGCAAGAGCAACCAGATTTTTCAGAGCCAGCTTTGTCAATTGATGGTGCTGCTGATCATTGGAACCACCGTGTGGATGAGGATTATTATTCACAGCCAGGTAATTTGTTTCGTTTGATGTCCCCTGAACAACAACAAGTTTTGTTTAAAAACACGGCTGGTTCAGTGGGCGGTGCCAATATTGAAATTCAGCATAGACATATTCGTAATTGTTACAAAGCTGATAAAGCTTATGGCAGCGGTGTGGCGAAAGCGCTGGGTCTTGATATCGATGCTATTATGGCTGCTGCCACATAGTTATTATTGTTGGGAATGACCAATTTAAAAAGGCGCTGAAAATTCAGCGCCTTTTTTGCAGTTGGATTTTATGTTTAAATCGTTTTTTCAAACGCTTTCACAGGGGCGGTTTTATCATCGCTGGCTAGTGCATGGGGCTGTGTTTGTAATTGTTGTCTTACCTGGTTGGCCAATTTGGTCGCAATAGATTCATTAAGCGTTTTAATTTCGATATCTTTATTGGAATTTGAAATTGCTTTGATGATTTCATCTGTTATTAGGTTATGGATTTTGAATTCAGTTGGGTTGTTACCTAGCCGAATTTCTGGATCGGCCTGAACATTAGATGGGGTCTGAATTTCGACATTTAGCTTTTTAAGTTCAACGGGTGGTGCTTTGCTCTCAGCCTCTTTGGGAAAAAGATCCAGTTCTAATTGAGCTGAGGCTTCTTGTTTCGTACCTAGCTCTTTGCTGTTTGTATTTTCGATTTCAATGGCTTTATCTGGATCACTTAATTGGCCCAGCTTTGCTTCGTCGTTCCGTGTTGTTTTCTTTGATACGGCTTCGAATGGCGATAGGGGCTGGACTGTGTGAGGTGTATTGAGACCAAATCCTTTATTCGATTCATCAACAGTGTTATCAGGATTGTTTGGCTCTTCTTCTAAGAAATCGAGGACCTTTTGAAAATTGCCTAACGTACGGGCCAGTGCCGTTGAACTTGGTGAAAAGCTTTTTTCAATTGTAAATTTAGACCCAGACTTTTCGGCCTTCTGGTCTTTGTTTTTATCGCGACGTCCTTCTATTTGTTCATAAGCATTGACAGAGTCTTGGCTCTTGGGAAAAGTGGGTTGAAGACTTTTCCCTTTGCTCTGAACTATATGTGCTGCTTGATCTATCATTTTTCTAACATTAATTACTTTTGTGAATAAGGTTATATGTGGATAGACTAGCAGTTAAATTGTAATATTGAGATAAAAACATTGTTCAATATTTACTCTTTACTTAGTAAAATTTCATTCTTATTTGAGTAAAATTTTATCAAAAAAAATATTGTTTTTTTAATATTGATGATTTTGATCTGATCGTTAGAGTGGGGTTTGTATTTAATTTTTGTATTCAATGTTTTATTTATATTGCTCTTATGGATGTAACAAAAAAAATCTCTTTGTTTTCTGGTGTCTCTGAAGCACATAGGATTCTGCTCAATCAAAAAATGATAAGGCGGGTGTATGAAGCTGATGAGTTGATTCTTGATTTTGAGGATCAGTCTAAAGATGTATTGTTTATTCTGTCAGGCAAGGTGAGGGTTTTATATCGTTCAGTGTTGGGCCGGGAGGTTATTCTGGCTGATATTGGCGCACAGAATTTTTTTGGTGAACTGTCTGCTATTGATGAGCAGGGACGTTCGGCGAACGTGACAGCGTTGCATAAAACTGAAATTGCTCATTTACCTCGCGCACTTTTTATTGAAATCGTTACTGGCACGCCAGATGTTGCCAGACAGGTTTTAGAGGTTTTGGTTGCTCGTATCCGTGCATTGGATTTGAGGTTTTCTGAGATGAGTGTATTGAAAACGAATGAAAGGCTTTATGCTGAATTGTTGCGTTTATCTCAAAAACGAAAAGGGAGCCAGGGGCAGCGGATTATTTCTCCGCCGCCGTTTCATCATCATTTGGCAGCGCGCATAGGGTGCCGCCGAGAAGTGGTAAGCCGAGAGCTCTCGGCATTGGCAAGAGATGGTATTATAGAAAAAACGCGTGGTGGGTTGGTGATTGTTGATTGTGGCGAACTGGAAACGCGCCTCTCTCAC
The DNA here is from genome assembly GCA_021775775.1 of Hyphomicrobiaceae bacterium. Classification (GTDB taxonomy): domain Bacteria; phylum Pseudomonadota; class Alphaproteobacteria; order Rhizobiales; family HXMU1428-3; genus HXMU1428-3. Next base: position 3,173 of record JAJFHF010000178.1, on the reverse strand, counting down.
GCTTTAAATTGATAATAATAATGAAAAAAATATTTTTATATATAGGTGAACTCATTGTACGGGTTCTTAATTTTGGGATTGTGAGCCTTGATGAAGATGTGCGGCGTCGGCAACGTTTTACGAATTTAGCTCTTTATGTTACCGCGTTTAATGCTTTGCATCATCTGGTCTTGAATGCCCTGCATCACTTTTGGGCCTTGTGGCCGGTTAATGTCTATAATCTACTTATCGCCATTGGGGCGTTGTTTTTGGTGTTGGGGCATCGGCATGGGGACAACATCGCGGCGATTTTGTTGGCCTGTATGATTACCATTGGTAATTTTTTTGTGGTGATGGCTCTTGGGCTTAACAGTGACTTGCATATTTATTTTACCTTGGCGGGTTCTTTTGTTTTTATGGTTGGGGTGCGCAATTCCAAACTTTTTATCCCTTTATTGAGTGTTGTTTTTGCCGCTTTGATTGGTGTATTTTTTATTGCGAGTGACCAGGGCTTTTTAATGGTGGAAGACCAAGCCTTTCGTAAAAATCTAGCCATTCAGGGATATGTGAACGCGTTTATCATCAATGCACTGATGATTTACTATGCTCTTAGCATGCTTGAAAGAGCAGAACGTGCTTTGGCCAGTGAGTATCAGCGCTCAGAGCAATTGTTAACAACCATATTGCCCCCCCCTATTGCTCAGCGTTTGAAAGCTGAGCCGCATGAACGGATCGCGGACCGCGTTGATGATGCGTGTGTTTTATTTGCTGATTTGGTTGGATTTACACGTGCATCTAATAGTTTGCCACCTGAAGATGTGGTGTCTTATTTGGATGATTTGTTCACCACCTTTGATGGACTTTGTGAAAATTACTCAGTTGATAAAATTAAAACCATTGGTGATGGGTATATGGCTGTGGGCGGCTTGCATGATGCGGGGGGCGCTCGTGCTGTTGGGTTTCTCGCGCTTGATATGATTGAAGTGATGAATGGCCGAAGCTTTTTGGGATTGGAGTCACTTTCTTTGCGCATAGGTATTCATCGTGGTCCTCTGACGGCTGGAGTGATTGGGGATCAACGGATGACCTATGATGTTTGGGGAAGTACGGTTAATTGTGCAGCGCGGCTAGAAGCGCAAGGTCTCCCTTCACGAATTCATGTGAGTGAAGCTTATATGACCGGGGTAGAGGATACATTTCATTTTTCTAAATTGGATGTAACCGAATTGCGAGGTGTTGGTGTGATTAATACAGGTTATTTATTACGCCAAGTTTAGGGCGTCTGTTTCCCTTTCATTTGTTTTCTTTTTGCGTGGTTCACGCGGGTGTGAATTGGCGTGTTTGCGGGCTCTCCTTGTTGCGATTGCAAGTCACATTGCGGTGAGATTCGATCACACTTTTACCCTTAAAATTCACATGAGATCAATGGACTTCACCGGTGTGTGAGGTGCTCTTTTCAATTGCAATTTTTGCGGTCATGTTATCTCCAACGCCGCCATTATGTGGCTTTTAAAAACTTTAAAGGAGACTTTGTTATGAAACAATTGATCGCATCAACTGCAGTTATTTTTACTCTCTTTGTAGGCGCTAGCGCTGTACAAGCTCAACCTCAGGCTACTGCTTACTGTTTTGAGTTTAATCAAAACTGCTGGAAGTAAGACTGAATGAGTGTTTCTCATTCTTAACTCATAGTTGTTTGGTTATATCTTTTAAAATTTGCTCACTTACCCTTTCCCCCCTCCCCCGTTAGGCGTGAGTGGATTTTAAAAAATAGTTAAACGCCCCTTCATTTGAAGGGGCGTTTTTCTTTGGGGGCTGTTTGGTTGCATAGGTTTTTATGAGCAAAAAACAACTAAGAAAAAATATTCCTTTTATAATAAGGTATAGGGCTAATCCTGATGTCATTTGGGGGTCCTTGACTATTCGGTAGCAAAACTAAGCTTTTGTGAGCCCAGTTTTGCTATTTTGATTGACGGCATTGATTTTTAATTTTTGTAGTGTGTGTTGCAACGGTCTTTTATGCGGATCAGACGTTTGACTTTGCGCCCTTTGGCTTTGCTATAAACCCATCTTTTGATATATTGGGGTTCGCAAATGTAGTCATATTCAAGAAGCATTGGGTTTTTGTAAAAACGCCCGTCAAAGACAATTTGGCCTTTCCCACGTGCCATTGCGTCACTTACACTTAGCCCTATGAACGTGGCGCTGAGAATGGCCAGAGTTGCAATTGTAAGGGCTGATTTTTTTGTTGTCGTGGTTTTCATTATCATCTCCATCTTGTGTTGTTTGTTGCGGTGTGTTTGCCCGCTTAGAGATTTAAAGATAAATGGAATGGCTGGAATAATATGTGATATTTCTCACAAGCCTTACGGTCTTGGTGGCTTGATTATGGTTTGATTCTTATCAGCTAGAGCAAAGAGCAGGTATGAGTGGGGCCCTTTATATTTAAACACACCGTATTTTGCATTTTGATAAATAGAACGATGGCCTTCTTGGAAGAAATAGCTACGTGGCTGAATGTTGATGCGCCTATTCCAGCGGTTGGATTTTGTATAGCGGATGGTTTTTTGTGATTGTTTCAGTGGTTGGTCTTGGTAAACATCAATATAGTGAGCAATGCCTTGATCATTGGTTTGAATGATCAAACGGCCACTTTTAGATTGAGATTGCTTGGTTTTGTCTTTTTCTTTGCTTATCTCACGTTCAATGGCAAAGGCCAGACGCATATAATCGCCCTGCATAAGAGAACGCGGATCTACAGGGACAAGTTCTAGAAAAATGGTTTCACCTTCTTGTAAAATTTTTTCATTGTTCCAAATGGCATAATTTATGCCGATTAGCAGTAAAAGACCGATGAGAAAGGGGGCTAGTTTTTTCATCTTATGCCTCTTTGGATGGTTGGGTTGGTATGTAGATGTGGAGATAGGCCCAGGTAGCCAGTATCAGCAAACCGCATATGAGTAAGAGGCCTGATTTTTCTAACAAAGTGATGTTGAGTTGATAATAATACTGAATCAAAAAACCAATGAAGCTGGCGGCACCTAAAACAAATAGAGTGCGATTGAATTTATAAAACCCAAGGCACATTACTATGAGGGTAGCTAATAGACTTTGTGCTCCACAATAAGCCAGTGTGAGGCAGACTAAGATTGTAATAAGAGCTAAATCCACACGGAAAAAACTTTCTTGCTTGG
>JAJFHF010000177.1 GCA_021775775.1 Hyphomicrobiaceae bacterium | reverse complement strand
TGATAAAATCGAACAAATTACATCTGCTCATCCTAATGTGAAATTCATTCCGGTTCTCTCAGCTTCTGATGATGATCAAAGTTGGACAGGAGAACGCGGTTTTGTTCATGAAGCTGTTGACGCTAATTTAAAGAAACTGGGCATTGAAGGAGAAGGGGATGTCTATGCATGCGGGCCACCGCCGATGATTGATGCCTTAACGCCTGTACTCTTTATGTGTGATTATGACACTGACAGAATTTTTTATGACAAGTTCACCCCCTCAACTGGGGAAAGTGATCATGGTCATTAAAACTATAAATTAAAAATATAAGACAACTTTTTAAGTGATGGAGGAAACTATGGGAGCCATATCAAGCTCAGTTGGATCAGGAGCAGCAGGTGCTGCAACATTTTCAGATTCTAATAGTCGAAAATATAGATATTTTGACCCTAAAGGGAAACGTGCCACGCATTATGAAGATGTGACCGTTGATGTGCAGCCAGATCCAGAGAGATACCTTATCCAGGACTGGATCATTAGTTTTGGTGACGGGCGCGGTGGTTATGAAAAAGATGCGACCGCAGCTAAATCATCAAATTGGCATGCTTTTAGAGCGCCTGACCAAGAATGGGAGCGCACACATTACCAGCGTCAATCTAAAATTGTGACAATGGTACAAAGTGTTATTGCAAACGCCAGGGCCAATAGCTTGCAGCAAGGCTTTGATGGTACATGGCGCAAGATTTTGCAAACTCATCTTGGAGCCTGGAAACATGTTGAATTTGGTTTAGGGACTTCATTAATGCGTGCCCAGCGTTTTGGGTACACACAGATGATCAACAATGCCACACTGACAAATTCGTCATATAAACTGCGTCTGTCACAAGATATCACTTTGTACCTAGCTGAAATTGGTATGGACCTTGACGGTTGGGATGATGAGCTTGGTAAAAAAGCTTGGTTGGAAGATCCTCAATGGCAAGGCACACGTGAAGCAATCGAATCTATTATGGGCGCTGAGGATTATTTAGAGCAATATTTTGCAACAAATATTATCTTTGAACCAATGGTGGGCGAGCTGTTTCGTTCAGGTTTTCTCATGCGTGTTGCAGCTGCGAATAATGACCCCATTACTCCGCCTGTGATCTCAGCAGCTGAGGCAGATTACGAACGCAATTTGGCCAATTCAATTGATCTTATGTATTTGCTGGCAAATGATGAGACCTATGGCAATCAGAACCGAACTTTGTTTGCATCTTGGGTTAAAAAACATGGTGCTTTGGCAAATAACGCAGCCATGGGCTTGCAACCAATTTGGTCGCAACCTCATACAAAGCCTGTCTCCTTTGATGATGTTCGCGCTCAATCACATGAGCGGGTTGGACAAATTCTTGGTGAGCTTGGATTGCAAGATGCGTTAAACGGCATCATCTAAGCTTGGCTTTGCAAATGCTAAATTGAATAACTTTATTTAAATATTGCTTTATAAGGAGCTTTATAAATGTCAGACCAAAGTCGCGGCGAACAACACGATAATATTTTCAAATCTATGAAAGATATTAGTTTAGACAGCCGGGAAATTTCTCACCAATGCGGGGTCACTATGAATGATTCTGTTGAGGCACGGGCGATTGCTGAATATATGGATGAAAATCCTGAGGTTACTGTCACCTATATGCCAGCGATGATCCGCATTGATGGTGTTGGAAAACTTATCTTTAAGATGGAAGATATCAGTGAAATTCTTGGTAAAGAGATGAATGCTGAGACTTTCGAGGTGAACACTTCAACCCACTATGGCCGAATGGTTCGTGTTGATGACGACACGGTGATTTTGTTCGGTGATATGGATGAAGTGATGCAATATATCTAACTTAAAATAGTGTCTATGTTTTAGACCAAGCCCCATCGATTGATCACTCTCTTCAGCTTGTTTAAAGCTGGGTGTGTTTAGGGAGGTGTCGTCTATTGTTTTTTGTTTCTTTAACAAATTAAATCTAATAGAGACATCAATTGATGGGGCGTTGAAACTGTATTGAAAAAAAGGATTAAATAATGGCCAAACTTTTGTTGCATGGTTCTGATGCGCGGCAAGCTCTTGCAAATGGTGTCAAAAAATTAGCCGCTGCTGTTGAGCCTACGCTTGGCCCTAAAGGTCTGAATACGATTATTGACAGACCGATTGGTACACCAATTATTACACGTGATGGCGTTAGCATTGCTGAAGAAATCGAACTTTTCGACCGTTTCGAAAATATGGGTGCCCAAGTTGCTCGCGAAGTGGCAATGAAAACCAATGAGATTGCTGGTGATGGGACAACAACTTCAATTGTGTTGGCCAATGCTATGATCCAATTGGGTGTTGAAGCCACTGCTCAGGGCAGCAAAGCCGTTGATATGTGTAAGGGCATTGACAAGGGGGTTAAGAAAGTTGTCTCCCATCTCAAGAAGGCTGCCAGACCTGTTGAAAATAAAAAAACCTTAAGTGATATAGCCAACATTGCTGCAACAGACGCTAAACTTGGCGAACTTGTTGCCCAAGCTTTTAATCAGGTTGGTACTGATGGTATTATTGCTGCTGAATTTGGTGTAACCACAGATACAACTCTAGACGTTGTTGAGGGCATGTCATTTGATCGTGGTTATCTGTCTCATCACATGGTCACTGATACTGAAAAAATGCAGGCAAATTTAAAAAAGCCTTACATTATCCTCACTGATCTAAAAATCACCTCGCCTGATCAGCTAAACGCAGCCCGTAAAATTGCTGGCAAAGAAGGGCGCTCTTTGTTGATCGTTGCTGAGGAAGTTGCACCAGAGGTTGTGGTGACCTTATTGGAAGCAGACAAGCCTGGAACGTATCTTATTGTTCACCCGCCTGAGTTTGGCCATTGGCGTAAAGATATGCTTGAAGACCTTGCTATTTTAACCGGTGGTAAAGTTATTGCGCGTGACCTTGGTCGCAAACTAGAAGACATCACGGCTGCTGATCTTGGCAAAGCAGAACAAGTTGAAGCTGGTGCAAATTACACGACCATTATAAATGGCGGAGGGAAAAAAGATCTTATCGCGTCACGGCGTGTTCAGGTGCAAAAACGCCTTGATAATGCTCCCCCTAATATTGAACAAGACAAGTTACGTGAACGTTTGGCAAAATTAACTGGCGGCACGGCGATTTTATATGCTGGGGGTGTTACTCCAGCTGAACAAAAGCGTACAATTCAATTGATTGAAGATTCTTTGAATGCTGTGCGCGTGGCTGCTGATGATGGTGTTGTGGCTGGCGGTGGAACCGCTTTGGCCCAAATCGCACCTAAACTTGATGACTTAATTAAAAAGAATAATGACAATGAGGACATTGCGAGAGGCATTGAACTTGTTCAGTCTGTTCTGACACGGCCTTTGGCTCGCATCACACTAAATACTGGGGCAAACTCAAAAGACGTGATTGCTAAGGTTATGAAGGCGGATGCAGGGCATGGCTACAATGCCAATACGGCGGCTTACGAAGATCTGTTTGATGCAGGCATTATTGACCCATTTCTGGTGACCAGTAGTGCCATTCAAAACGCAGCATCTATTGCGAAGCTCATTCTTACGACTGAAACCTTGGTTGGTGATTTAGCTGAAGATGAAGACCCAACTGCGGGGCCTGCCTTAGGTGGTGGATCTGAAAAATTAGGACGAGCTTAAGCTATCCTGATAAAAATATTAATAACTATAAAACATATTTTAAATTTCTTAGCAGCAGCAGATTGTTTTTATCTGCTGCTGTTTTTTATTATTGATCAAATGAATGAGATGCAAATGCATGCGAAGTCGTGGGCCATTAGCTGGAATATTGACGCTTAATGTTATAGAGATCTAATTTACGATAGAGCGTTGGTCGTGAAATCCCTAATTGTTTGGCCACTTGTGAAAGATTGCCCTTTTTATTCTCAATGGCTTGAAGAACCATTTCCTTTTCGGCATCTTCTAACGTCTCGACCGTCATTGGTTCGCCTGTTGACGGTTGTAACGTATGTTCTTCTTGTTGATTTGAGGTTTCATTTGTAAAATTGTTTTGCAAGGTGATTGTCGGCACAGCCCCCCCTTGTATATTTTTGGGCAGGTCACTCACCTCAACATTTCTATGAGGTAATAGGAGATGCAAATTCTCAATTAGGTTCTTAAGTTCGCGCACATTTCCGGGCCATGAATAATTTAGAAATTGTTGTTTTACTTGTGGGCTAAACTTTAATGGTTCGAGGCTGTTTTCTTGTGTTATTTCATGATTAAAATGATCTATGATTTTTAATATATCATTCCCTCGCTCGCGCAATGGCGGGATGGAGATCGTAACGGAACTGATACGATAATATAAATCTTGGCGAAAATGGCCCTTGGAAACTTCTTGTTCCAAATCTTTATTGGTCGATGACACTAGCTTTAGATTTATGGGCCGAGCTTTTTCTTCGCCAATTCGATACACCACACGTTCTTCTAATACGCGGAGCAGAAAGGGCTGAATATCCAATGGCAATTCACCGATCTCATCGAGACACAAAACCCCACCATTGGCCAATTCAAACTTGCCCGCTTTGCCATCCTTCAAAGCGCCTGTAAACGAACCCGATACATGACCGAACAATTCTCCACCAAAGAGTTCTTTGGAAATAGCCCCGCAATTCATAACAACAAATGGGGGCTTATTTTTTGATTTTTTATTTTGATGGTTTTGTACTTGGCAGTGCATCAATTTTGCAAACAACTCTTTGCCAGTGCCTGTTTCACCCTCGATCAAAACTGCCGTGTTGGAGGGAGAATTTGCAATCCTTTTTATGGCATCAATGGCTTTTAGCACTGCAGGATCATCACCAACGATATTTGGTTCATTGTTGCCATTGTCTTGATTTAGATTGTTGAATGTTGTTTGAGCTGAAGAGGGAAACGATTTTTTTATGGACTTTTTTGACGTTTTTTTGTTGGGAAAAATCAACACAGCACCGTCAATTTTTTTGTTTCCTAAAATATCAATTGAGCAGTAACGCAAATTTTCGGGCAAGGCATTAAATATGTCATTATCTGTTTTTGCCTTTTTCATATCTATGAGCTGGGCACCTTGACGAATGACATCTTTGCTAACGGCGAGAAGTGAGGTGTTGCTACCATCTTGGCAAAAAGCCACGCGACCATGTTGGTCAAGAATGATAAAACCTTCGCCATTGACTAACAAACCGCTGGTCGAATTGAAAAATTCATCAAGCAATTTCAAACGATCAATATAATTGCATTCGATTAGAGCTTCTTCAATTTCTCGAGCTGCGGTCGCAATCAAAGCCATGTTGTGTTTTTGAAATATATTTGGAGGACCAGATAAATCGATTACCCCTAATACTGTTCCATCAGCTGGGTCGCGGATGGGAGCGCCAGCGCAGGTCCAAGCTTTAATCCCAGCACAAAAATGTTCGGCCGCATGAACAAAAACTGGTTTGCCCGTACAAAGTGCTGTCCCAATGGCATTGGTGCCAATCGCGTTTTCATTCCAAACGCCACCAACAGACAAATGTATATCTCGGCCAGCGTTAATGGTGCTTCCATCACCGGTGGCTTTGATAATGGTGCCTTCTTTATCTGATAGCACTAACATTGCCTCTGTGCCATTTAAGCGCTTGCCAATGTTGGAAAATGTTTTATCGGAGGCTTTAATTAAAGTTTCGTAGTTTTCTTTACGGCTTTCCAGCTCGTAATGATCTAAATTAGAGGGGGTTTGTTTAAATTGTGCATCTATGCCTTTTGAGGCACTACGATGCCATGATTCATGAATGATAGAGCGCACATTATCTGGCTGTGTTTCTTTTTCAGAGCCAGTTAAAAACCGCTCCCAGGCATCCATCACTTGAAGTTCATTATAATGGATGTTCTCTCGAACAGCTGTCGATTGCTTCATGGTACGCGTTTTATCTGATGCGTTATTTGGTGGTTGTGCAACCATGGCGTTCTTCACTTCTCACATCGTTTTAATATGATGTAATCTTATATCGAGCCCTTTATTGTATCTGGCTTCGTAAGATCCTTTTTCTACTCTTCAAATCCAAGTTTTTTGCCTAGATCGCGCTTGAGCATCTCTTCGGTATAGTCTGAACTTAACTTTGATTGGTCAAATTCATCTAGATGGGCCAGCAATTCTTCATCTGCTTGGCTAAAAAATCCATTCTTTTTGGAAGCGAGCAAAAACACTTCCCCCCCTTGTTGATTTCTTATCTCACCAACATAGTGTAATTGCTGGTTGGTCTCTTGATCGACAATTACAACGCGTCCATTCATGCTAATGCGCAAATAAGGCTTGGGTGGTTTTGCAGTGCTTTCAGGAATATTGACCAAATGTGTGGAGCTTTTAAACTCTGGCGCGGGCGAGGTGTTTTGAGCCGCTCTGGAGGCTGAATATTGACCTTGTGTAAGACCGTCAGCTAACCCTCTGATCACATGTTGATTTTCTTTAATTAATTTCTGTGCTTGAACATCTTCTTTGCGTGGCCCATCACTTTTGGAAATAATATCAATCATACAACTTCACTAGCTTTATATGCGGTTGGCTAATGCTTCCCTCGTTTAATAGTCGAATTTTTCGTATATTATCATACAAGCGTAATGATAAGCAAGCTGAAGGCTAAATAGCTAGAATTAGTGTAAATATAAGGTAAGGTTAAGTTTTTAAGATTGTGCTTGCGCTATATTGGCTAGCAAGACTGACTTAAGTTATGTCGGCGTTTACAGCTCATGCCTATGGGCCTTAACTATGAGCTTTAACTTATGGGGCCTTAACCTATGGCCTTTGGCCTTACTGGTGGGGTAAGTGAGGAGTGGTACCACCTCTCCGAATCGAACGGAGGACCTCTTGATCCACAATCAAGCGCTCTAACCAACTGAGCTAAGGCGGCATACATTTAAGGCGTCTTCACTATAGCAAATTGAAGATGCTCTTCAAACCAATTCTGGGGCCTTTCGTCAAGTTATTTCTTATTTTTTATCTTAATTTCGCTCCCCCAAACGGTCTTATTAAGCCATTTCAGCAACATATCTAGACTCTTTTTGATTTTCCCAGTGGTTTTGCTTGTACAGAACTGATTGTAAACAATAAGCTTAACCATCTTTGATTGTTTAGGAGACTATCTTATGCGTAAATTTAAGAGCGTTTTTTCAAGCTTTATTGTTGTGTTTCTATCGGTTTCAGGAACAGCCTTCGGCGCCGATTGCAAAACGTCAAGTGGCGAGGGTTGGGGGCTTACACAAGATATGGCCAAATGGCAAGCCAACGATATGTTGTTGTTTTCGACTGGTAACTTACTTCAACAGAC